>JAAYXZ010000107.1 GCA_012515635.1 Elusimicrobiota bacterium | reverse complement strand
GGGCAATATAATGAAGGAATCAGCGCAGGCGGCGTTAAGTTTCGTAAGAGCCCATATTGAGGACTTAGGAATTGCCCCCGATTTTTATAAAGATATAGATATTCATATCCATGTGCCTGAAGGGGCGATTCCAAAGGATGGTCCTTCTGCGGGCATAACTATAGCCACAGCGCTTATATCCTGCCTTAAAGGTATGCCGGTAAATCCTGAAATAGCCATGACAGGAGAAATAACGCTTCAAGGCAAGGTGTTAAAAATAGGCGGATTAAAGTCAAAGATTCTTGCGGCGCACCGTTCAGGTATTAAAAAAATCATAATTCCACAGGAGAATGAAAAAGACCTGAAAGAGATACCTGCAAAGGTCATAGCGGCGCTTGATATAATAATGGTAAAGAATATAGATGAAGTGGTTGAAAAATCAATTATTGGATGGGAAGGCAAGAACAAGAAGAAAAGAAAAAGCAATACTGCCAAACAAGGTAAAAAGAGAGTATGCTGATTCCTTTGTTTGTCTCAGCAGGAATAAAAATGATTAACCATTTGACAATTGTATGGAAATCTCATAAAATTTAACCTAATCTTAATAAGACAGTGCAACGAAATAGCAGGAACACGATTTATCCTGAATTCACTATTTATACGGAGGAAAAAACATGGCAGAACAGAGTGGTATGATTATAGGCATTGGAAGAAGAAAAACTTCTATTGCTATTGTAAAACTCAAAGAAGGAAAAGGGCAAGTATTCATAAATAATCAGGAAATTAAGGACTATTTCCCTCTCTCTTATCAGGCAGAAGAAGTAATTAAGCCCCTTTCAGTAACAGATACTGCAGGTCAGTTTGATGTATATGCGAAGGTTACTGGCGGAGGAAGGACAGGGCATATGGACGCTTTGAAATTAGGTATTGCCAGAGCAGTCGCAAAATATAACCCCTCTCTGGTTTCAAAATTGAGAGAATATGGACTGCTAACCAGAGACCCGAGAATGAAAGAGAGAAAGAAATACGGGCAGAAGGGTGCAAGAAAGAAGTTCCAGTGGACAAAAAGATGAGGCATAATGGTAAAGATAGGGATATTTGGAATTTCCGGATATGCAGGACAGAAACTTACAGAGATTCTTGTTTCTCATTCTGAAGTAGAGATAACCGCTGGGTTTGTTGCGCCTGCAGAAGGGACTCCGGAGATAACAGAGATAATACCAAAATTAAAGGGATTGATTGAATTAAGATGTAAAAACACTCCCGATTGGCAAGAGATAGAAAAAAACTGCGATGTTGTATTTCTTGCGCTTCCACACGAGGTCTCAATGAATTTTGTCGTTTCTCTTGCGAAGATGGGGAAAAAGGTTGTTGATCTCAGTGCGGATTTCAGGTTTGACGATTTAAAAATTTATGAAAATTGGTACACAAAACACGCCTGCCCTGACCTTAACTGCAAATTTATCTATGGATTGCCTGAACTAAACAGAGACAAAATAAAAGGGTGTGATTATATCGCCAATCCCGGATGTTATCCAACATCAGTTATTTTAGCGTTATATCCTCTTGTAAAAAACAATCTTATAGAAAATAAGGTCTTTGCGGATTCCAAGAGCGGTGTGACAGGCGCAGGCAGAACACCTGCTATAGGCAATCTTTTTGCGGAATGTAATGAGAATATCAAAGCATATAAGATGGGAGAGCATCGCCACCAGCCCGAAATGGAAGAGGTTTTAAATAATGTAGGCGGAGGCAAGTGTTCAATAACATTCGTTCCTCATCTTGTTCCCTATAATCAGGGGATACTTTCTACCTGTTATATGACACTTAAAAGCGAAACAGCAGAGGAGAAACTTCAAGAAATATACGAAAAGACCTATGCAGATGAACCATTTGTCAGGATTATGAAATATGGCGTTTCACCAGAAGTTAAAAACATCGTAAATACCAATTTCTGTGATATAGGAATTAAACTTGTGGACACTAAAACACTTGTGGTTGTATCAGCCATTGATAATCTTGTGAAAGGCGCAGCAGGACAGGCAGTCCAAAATATGAATTTAATGCTTGGTTTGAAAGAAACCCTGCCGTTCTTCTAAAATAACAAAAGAAAAATGAAACTGATATTTCTTGACAGAGATGGAGTTATTTCCATATTCACCCCTCAGGACTATGTGAAAAACTGGGGGGAATTTCAGTTTATAGACGGCGCTATTGACGGATTGAAAAAACTCTATAGCAACGGATATAAACTTGTTATTATATCCAACCAAGCAGGATTAAATAGAGGGCTTTTTAGTCAAGAAGACCTTGATGATATCACTAAACGGATGAAAGATGTCCTTAAGAAAGAAGATGTTGAATTGACAGGGACCTATTATTGCAGACATACCCCAGAAGAAAATTGTGATTGCAGAAAGCCCAAAACAGGACTATTTAAGCAGGCAGAGCAAGATATTAAGGGTATTAACTATGCCGAAGCATATTTTATTGGAGATAGCGATATTGATATTATTGCGGGGAAGAGCATCGGGGTGAAAACTGTTCTTGTTCTGACAGGAAAGACAAAGACAAGGGATGAAGTGAACAACTGGCAGATAAAGCCGGATTTTATCTTTGAAGATTTAAAAACAGCTGCAGAATTTATAACCAAAGGAAATAAAAATGAAAAAATATGACGTAATAGTTATAGGGGGAGGACCTGCTGGTTATCCTTCAGCTATCAGGTGCGCTCAGTTTGGGAAAACGGTGCTTTTAGTGGAAGAATTTGCTTTGGGTGGTGTATGCCTTAACAGGGGGTGTATTCCGACTAAGGCGTTATATACTGTCTCTGAAGAGATTGCCCCTTCAAAATACAAAGGTATTGAGAAGATAGTGAATTATGATTGGAGCAAGGTTTTAAATGAAATTCTTAACGATGTTATATTAAAACTCAAAACAGGCATAAGTATGCTATTAAAAGGATACGGAGTAGAAGTCATAAAAGGTAAAGCAAAATTTGTAGATATAAAAACTGTTGAGGTGAATGGAGATATTTACACAGGAGACAATATAGTAATAAGCACAGGGGCTGATTCTTTTGTACCTGATTGTTTTAAAGATGACGAGAGGGTTGTTACTTCTGACAAGATATGGGCATTTCAAAAATTGCCTGAAAGTATTGCTATTATAGGCGGCGGATTTATTGGATGTGAGTTTGCCTCAATATTCAATAAGTTTGGTGTTAAGGTAAAGATTTATGAAATGATGGATACGCTGCTTCCGGGGAAAGACAAAGAAATAACAGGATTACTGAAAAAAAATTTTGAAAAGAGGGGGATAGAAGTCAACCTAAATCAAAAACTTTCAAGTTGTGAGATTATTGAAGCAGAAAAAATTTTGATATCTGTGGGAGTTAAGGCGAATATACCGGAACTTAACGGACTTGTTGCAGATAATAGAGGAATTAAGACAGGCGAAAGATTAAGAACAAATATAGACGGTATTTATGCCACTGGAGATGTGAATGGAAAACATCAACTTGCCTATGTTGCGACAAAAGAGGGCGAGGTTGCTGCAGCAAATATTTGCGGAAAGGATGAAGTTATTGATTACAGCGTTATACCTGAGGTTATTTTCACAGACCCTGAAATTGGTATATGCGGATTGACTGCAGAAAGAGCGGAAGAGCAGGGGATTAATACTATTGTTGGGAAATTCCCTTATTCTGCGCTTGGCCGCGCCTTTGCTGATCACAAAACAGACGGTTTTTTCAAGGTAGTTGCTGAAAAAGACACAGAGAGAATAATAGGAACCCATATAATTGGTAAAGGATCTACTGAACTTATATCCTTTGCTACTCTTGCTATTGCCAACGGATTAAAAATCAAGGATGTTGAAAAGATATTTTATTGTCATCCTACCTTTGCTGAAGGTATTATGGAAAGTATACAGGACTTGAATAACAATAGTATCCATCTTCCCCCTAAAAGAAAGAAATAAAAAAACACTGATATTTTATTTAGGGGTAGCGAATAGAATCTTTTTGGCTGCTGTTATACCTTTCTCAATATCAATTGAATAACCCAGTTCTGTCAGTCCTACGCCTATAGCATTAATAGCGGTAAGGACATCAAACTCATCCTGCCATCCGAGATGAGATATGCGTATAATTTTGCCTTTCATATGGTCCTGTCCGCCGGCTAAGGAGATGCCATATTTTGTTCTCAAGAGTTTTATGAGTTTATCACCCTCTACATTCTCCGGTAAAAGCACTGCTGTTACTGCATTGGAAGGGGCTTCCGAGAAGAGTTTTAAACCGGCAGCTACCATTGCCTGTTTTGTCGCTTCAGCGCGGATGCGGTGTTCTTCCCATATCTTTTCAATACCGGCGGTTTTAATAATGTTAAGGGATTTTTTCAGTCCGATAACAAGAGATACCGGAATGGTAAAAGGAAAGTCATTTTTGGCAAGGGTTTTTTTATATTTTTTAAGGTTAAAATAATATTTAGGAAGGTTGGATGTTTCCGTTTTCTTCCATGCTTTATCGCTTACAGACATAAATGCTAATCCGGGAGGCAGCATAAACGCTTTTTGGGAACCGGTAATCACAACATCTATTTTCCAGTCATCTGTAAGGCAGGGAACAGCTCCGAGGGAACTGATTGCGTCCACAACAAAAATGGTGTCCTCATATCCCGAAACAATCTCTCCTATGGTTTGTATATCAAAATGTGTTCCTGTGGATGTTTCACAAAGTGTTCCGAAAACCGCCTTTATATCAGGGTTTTTCTCAAGCAATTCCTTAATTGTGTCAGGGTTTAGTTTTTCTCCCCATTTAAGGTCTACGGAAATTACATCTAATTGATAAGCAAGGGAAATCTCTTTGAACCTTTCTCCGAATTTTCCACCGGAGATTACCAGCACCTTGTCCCCTTTGGAAAGAAAACTTGTTATAGAGGTTTCCATTGCGCCCGTGCCTGAAGAAGCGATAACAAACACATCATTTTTTGTTTGAAAAATATACCTTAGGTTTTCAAAAACCTCTTTTGCTACACTGATAAATTCATCAGTTCTGTGGTGCATAATTGGGGCAGCCATTTCAAGCAAAATCTCTTCCGGCACAGATGTCGGTCCTGGCGTAAAAAGACGTTTTTTTAACATTTTATCTCCTTCCCTTTGCAGGATGTAAATGAGTTTTTCAATTATCTATGAGTTTATTATATTATATCCCCGATTGCCTTTTTCTAAGAGCAGGGGGTATATCTATATCTTGATCTTGTTCTATTGGCGAAGTCAGCGGCAGTTCTCCTTCTTCTTTTTTCTTTTCAGGCGCATGTTTTTTCTGTGTCTCTTTTTGCCTGCTGTCTATGCCTGTAGCAAGGAGAGTGATTTTCACCTCATTTTTTAATGTAGGGTCTATGGTAACCCCAAGTTTTTTTGAAGAAGACGAGATTCTTTTCTGTATTATACTCATGGCTTCGCCGAATTCTTTTAAAGAAAGGTCTTCGCTTCCTGTAATGCTTATAAGAATGTTTTTTGCTTCCATTATATCAACCTGTTCAATCAAGGGGTCGTTGATTGTATCTCTTGCGGCGTTCTCTATGCGTCCTTCGCCTGTTCCATAGCCCAATCCTACTATGCCTTTGCCTGCGTTTTCTACCACAGAGCAGATGTCTGCAAAGTCAATTTCAAGAAGTTTGGGTTTATATATAAGGTCTGAAAGAGCAGTAATGATATTTAACACTCTCTCATCAATCCTCCCGAAGGCATCTGCCATAGATATATTGTTCTCAACAATCTCATATAATTTTTGATTGGGGATATGTATAAGGGTATCTACATTGGCTTCAAGTGCTTGTAAGCCATCTCTGGCGATATTGGTTTTCTTTTCTCCTTCAAACTCAAAAGGCGTAGTCACTATTGATATAACTATGGCACCGCTATCCCTTGCTGATTTTGCTATTACAGGAGAACTCCCTGTCCCTGTTCCCCCTCCTAATCCTACTACAAAGAAGATAATGTTGGTGTTTTTCAGCACTTCTGTTATTTTATCCTTATCTTCACTTGCCGCAAATTTACCTTTTTCAGGGTCAGACCCAGTGCCTCTGCCTTGTGTTGTTTTTTCACCTATCTGTATTTTATAGTCGGCTTTTGCATATTTTAAACTGTTAACATCTGTATTAAAAATAACAAACTTCACTCCGTCTATTTTTCCGTATATCCTTGAAATGATATTACTGCCGGCATTTCCGACTCCGACGATTTTCATATTTATCGTGCCGGCGCTTTCATTCTCTTCAATATATTTAATCATTTGTTTTCCTGTTTTTTAAAACAAACCTTTCAAACGATTTTTTATCTTTTGAAAGAAGGTTTTTTTTCGTTGTTTTCTTGCCTGTTGCGATGCAAGCATTACAAGACCTACACCTGTGCTAAATTCTGGTTGATGATAGATTGTTTCAAGGTCAGAAAGATTTTTAGGCACTCCTATTCTTGTTGGCAGTCCGAATATCTCTTCCGAAAGTTTTGTTATATCTTTGGTTTTGGAACAACCGCCTGTAATTACTATGTTTGCACCTGCTATGCTTGCCTCCCCTGTTTGCATAATAGGGGGTTTTATGTATTGAGTGAACAACTCATTTAATCGCGCATGCACAATATTGGATATCTGCTTTACGGTTACATTTTTTGCGAGTTTTCCTGATGTGTTAAGTATT
>JAAYXZ010000106.1 GCA_012515635.1 Elusimicrobiota bacterium | reverse complement strand
CAATACTGCGGTTAAGAGAGAAGTATCCTTTTGCAGGCGCTTATGCCACCTCTTATGAAGAACGGGAAGGGAATAAATCAAAGATACCTACATTTTGGTTTATCCCTAAACGGAATTGGGAAGGCATCATTCCTGATTATTTTAAGAGTCGTATATATGGAGATTACAGGATATGGGTAGGTGCGGTGGCAACACCCAGATATGTATTTGAAGAGGTCGGTTATTTCCTTGAAGGCGCGAAAAGAGGTGGTGATACTGAGATGTGGGCGCGTATAGCTTTAAGGTATCCCATAGCGTTCAGCAGATATATTGGCGCGATATATTACAAGGATATCCCCGGGTCTATTATGCATACCCATAAGGTTAAAGAAAAACATATAGTTTTGAACACCCTTGAGAAGTTTTTAGAGAATAGTCCGGATATACCTCAAAGAAGAAAAAAGTATATACAAGAATATGCGAATAGGTATAAATTAATGTATGTCAATATGCTTATAAAAACAGGTAAACTGGAGAAGGCAAGGGTTCATTTAAAGGAATGTCATCTAAGAGATTGCCATACAATAAAAATTATCAGAAGAAATATAGGTCTTCACTGTAAACTCGTTTTTCTTATGATAAAAGAAAAAATTTTCGCCGGATAACAGAGATACCAATTGATAAAAGAGAAAAGAAAAATGAAGATAGCCATTGATAGCGGAAGCGCTTGTACAAGAGGGAAAACGGGAATATCTTGGTACACCTGGAATCTTATACATAACCTTGCAAAGATTGATAAAAGAAATCTTTATATACTTTATGATATCTCCTCCCGCATAAGGAAAACATATAAAATGTTTGATTCAACTCTGCCTTGTCAAAAAAACTTCAGGAAAAAAGTATATCCGTTCCATTCTTCCTTAGTAAGAAAATTGATGCCTGTAACATTCTTAACATCCAAGACAGATATATTGCATATGCCCGAACAGAGATTATCACCTGTTTTTAACACGAAAAAGATAGTTACCGTGCATGATATTATACCCTGGCTTGAAATTTATACTGATGTTAAATGGATGAAGATAGATTCCCAAAAACGGAGAACCCAACGCAAACATATACAACAATCGGTTCTAAAATCTTATAAAATAATAGCGGTATCAGAGCATACAAAGAATGATATTGTAAAATATTTCTCAGTTAATCCTTCAAAAATCAGTGTTACATATTTAGGAGTAAATGAAATTTTTTATCCGCGCGGGAAAGATGAAAGCATTTTGCATAAGTACAAAATCTCAAAAAAATTTATTGCTTGCAGCGCGGCTGCCTGCCCAAGAAAAAATATCCGTAAACTGCTTATAGGGTTTGAGAAAATAAAGAAAACACATAACTGCCAGTTGGTAATATTCGGCAGGATAAGTAATAAAAGTTCGTGGTGTGAAGTTTACAACAATCTGCCTTCAAATATAAAGCAAGATATTGTTTTTACTGGTTATGTTTCCTCAGACGACCTTTCTTGTCTTTACAGCGGCGCGGAGTTTTTTATTTATCCGTCACTTTATGAAGGGTTCGGGCTTCCGCCTCTTGAGGCGATGGCTTGCGGTTGTCCCGTGATAACATCCAAT
>JAAYXZ010000105.1 GCA_012515635.1 Elusimicrobiota bacterium | reverse complement strand
TAATAGAGAACATCAAAAATCTTGTCCGTCATAAAAGAAGCCTAACCAACAACGATATCCTAAAAATCACAGAACAATACTTAAAAGATGAGAATGGGGCAGCCATCCCTTCAACATCAAATAAAGATACGTCCGCTATACTTGTGAATTCCAAAAAACAGACAGTTATTCCTAAAAGTCCCTCGCAAAAAAAATATATTAAAGCAATACGGAACTATGACCTTGTAATGGGGATAGGCCCCGCAGGAACAGGGAAGACATATCTTGCTGTTGCCTGCGGCATTGAAATGGTAAAACAAGGAAGGTTCCAGAAGATAGTCCTTACCAGACCCGCTCTTGAAGCAGGGGAACGGTTAGGATTTCTGCCTGGAGACCTTGAAGAGAAGATAAAACCATATCTTCAGCCCATATATGATTCAATCTATGACATTATGCGATATGAAGAGATAAAGCGCTGGACAGAAAGACATATACTTGAGATAGTCCCGCTTGCATATATGAGAGGGAGAACTTTGAGCGACTCTTTTATAATACTTGATGAGGCGCAGAACACAACATTGGAGCAGATGAAGATGTTTCTTACCCGTCTCGGCATAAACTCAAAAGCAGTTGTTACGGGAGATATTACACAGATAGATACTCCTCTATCCCTGCATACCTCAGGACTGGTGGAGATACAGAATATTCTTGATAAAATAGCCGGCATAAAGTTTGTTTATTTTTCAAATAAAGATGTGGTAAGACATTCTCTGGTAAAGAAAATAGTCAATGCTTATGACAAATATGAAAAGAAAAAAAACTCTGGAGTTTTGCTTAAAAAACCACCAGCGCAAAATAAAAATTGACGACGCAAAGATAAAAAGGCATATTGAAAACAAAATCTCCCTTTTCTCTCCCCCGCCTTACTGCATAGAGATTGCTATTGTAAGCAACAAAAGAATACGGGCGCTTAATAAACAATTTTTGAAAAAGAATACAGAGACAGATGTCTTGAGTTTTAAACTTTCAAGAGACCACGGGGTAATTGTTATATCTGCTGAGACAGCGGCAGAAAATGGCATAAGATTTGGCACTACTCTTGAGAATGAGATAATATATCTGATAATACACGGATACTTGCATCTTAAAAATTATACCGACTACTCTGAAAAAGAGAGAACGAAAATGTTCAAGATACAAGATAAGATGTTTAATGAAGTAATACAAAATCGGAGCACAGAGAAAAAAGATGAAAAAAAACACTAAAAAACAAGATATAGTGGCAAGTTTCAACTCCGCATTAGAAGGGCTTCTCTGTGCATTGCGAAGAGAGAGAAACCTTAAAATACACATACTCTTTGCGGTAGTTATAATATTTTTAGGTCTTTTTCTGAAACTGCCTCTTCCAGAGTTTGTTCTTCTACTTATTGTGATTGCCATAGTGCTGATAGCCGAACTTATGAATACGGCAATAGAGATAGTAATAGATGTTTGTGTAACGGAATACCATCCCATAGCGAAAAAAGCCAAAGATGTGTCCGCTTCGGCTGTTCTGATATCTACCTTGCTCTCAGTTATTGCAGGTTATCTCATATTTACCAAAAACTTCCCTTCGGGGTGGAGAAACATTTTTATTAACATTGCCAAATCTTCAGGACATTTAAGTTTTTTAGCGCTTGTTTTAGTAATGTCGCTCTCTCTGCTTATGAAACTCCTCATAGGACGGAAGTTTTCTATCTCGGGAGGAATGCCCAGCATACACAGTGTAGTATCTTTCAGTATCTGGACTGCCATATCTTTTTTAACTTTCACAGAATTTCCTGTCATCTCACTCCTTGTTTTTATCCTTGCTTTCTGGGTAGCGCAAAGCAGAGTATTGCGGGGAATACACAAACCATTTGAAGTGCTTATCGGCGGAATTATCGGGATATTCCTCACTACACTCTTATTTCAGTTGTTCTGGAGGTGGTAAATGAATTCACTAAAGAAGCATTTTATTTCAGGAATATTGTTTATCCTTCCTGTCTCACTCTCTCTTTGGATATTGCTAAAGATTATAGGTTTTATGGAGAATGTCCTTGGTCCTCTGTTCAAGAGATTTTTTCCAAATATCTATATGCCAGGATTAGGATTTTTCTCTCTTATACTGATTATTCTTCTTATAGGTTTTCTCGCAAACAACCTTTTGGGTAAACGGTTTTTATCCATCTTTGAAGGGCTTTTTGAAACAATGCCTGTATTAAACAGAATATATCTATTTATAAAAAGTATCAGCCAGAACCTTGTTTACGGGAAGACAACAATATTCCAAGAGGCAGTTAAGATAGAGTTTTTTGGCGGCAGTTACACCATTGGGTTTACCACAGGCAAAGAGGACGGGATGTTTAAGGTCTTTGTCCCCACAGTCCCGAATATAAGCACCGGGTTTTATCTGATAATTCCTGAAAACAAGGTTGAAAAACTTAATATATCTGTGGAAGAAGCGCTTAAAATAGTTCTATCAGCAGGACTTTTTTCATCGGGGGAAAATGGCACCAATAAAAACAGAAGCAATTGTTCTGAAAAAACATAATTTCAGAGAAACAAGCGTAATCCTCTCTTTATACACCGAAAATGCGGGCAAGATTAAATGTATTCTAAAAGGTGTTCGGGCGGAGAAAAGCAAGATTCCGCCTTTGGCTTTCACTCCAGGCGCTTATATCCATGCCTCTGTTTATTTAAAACAAAACTCTGAACTTAATCTGTTGAGCAGTCCTTCATTATTGCAATACTATGACTTGGGCTATAAAAAAAACCTGATAGGATGGCGTCTGATTTTAAATATTGTGGACCTTTTCACACCGGAGAGAGAGAAAGATGAGAATATCTTTTCTCTGCTAAGGGAGACAAGCGAAATACTTGCCGCATCTGCTAACCCAGAGGTTATCTTCGTCGCATTCAAGATTAAATTTATAAAGATACTCGGATACGGGATAGAACTATCAAGGTGTGTCGTATGCAGAAAAGAGAGCAAAGCGTATATGTTCAGCGGTAAACTCGGCGGACTTATATGCGAGGAGTGTAAATCAAAAGACCCGCAAAGAAGCAATATCTTAAAAAAGGTTATAAATGTTATGCAACAAATGGACCGGATGGATATAAAAAAATGCCGGATAATAAAGCATATTCCTGTTGAGATTTTGCATAAGATAAACTTCTACGCAAATATTACATTGAATTATCACTCAGAGATTGATAAAATATGGTGGTCAAATGAGAAAAATATCTTATAAAAAAATTATAGGTGAAGTAGAAGACCTTGTGGTAAAGGTAAGCCGCTATATCCCTGATGATGTTAGACAGCATATAAGGAGAGCGTATCTTTCAGAACCGCAAGGTTTAGGAAAGAAATATCTGAGTATAATATTGGAAAATCTCAATACTGCGGAAAAAGATAAATTACCCATATGCCAGGATACAGGGCTTGCGGTATTTTTTGTAGAGGCGGGTCCTGACGTAGTGATTGAAACAGGAAGATATAAAACCCTTGAAGATATTATCAATGAAGGGCTGAGAAGAGGGAGCATAAAAGGGCATTTAAGAAGTTCTGTGGTCTCTCCTGTTGAAAGAAAAAATACGAAAACAAACAGCCCCGGTGTTGTCCATCTGATTCCGTCAAATAAGGGTGTCTTTCGGGTAGGACTTATAGCGAAAGGGTTCGGCTCTGAGAACACATCTAAGATAGCTATGTTAAACCCTACCGACGGGAAAAAAGCGGTAGAAGATTTTATACTTGACACCATAAAACTGGCTGACGCTCTCCCCTGCCCGCCTATATTTATAGGCGCAGGGATAGGCGGTTCTTTTGAAAAAGCGGCGCTTCTTTCAAAACTCGCACTATGTAATATCGGGCAAAAATCAGAGCATAGAAGATGGGAGAAGGAACTGCTAAAAAAAATAAACCTTCTGAATATAGGGCCTGCAGGGTTAAGCGGTAAAAACACGGCATTAGATATACGTATAGAGACCGCACCTACGCATATAGCGGGTCTTCCTGTAGCTATAAATATATCCTGTTGGGCGCACAGATACGGAAAGATAGAACTATGAAAAAGATTTTGTTTCCTTTAAAAACAGGTAAAGAGATAGAAGCCCTGAAAGCAGGTGATGAGATAAAGCTTTATGGAGATATCTATGTAGCAAGGGACGCAGCCCATAAGAAACTTGTTAAGGATATTTCAAACAAAAAAAAATCTCCTTTCCCTTTGAAAAACAACCTCATCTATTATATGGGACCTACACCCGCTCCCAAAGGAAAAATAATCGGCTCCTGCGGACCGACAACAAGTATAAGAATGGATGTTTATACGCCTATCCTCTTACAAAAAGGGATTAAGGCAACAATGGGAAAAGGCGGAAGAGGAAGAGAAATAATAGATGCCTGTAAAAAATACAGAGCGATATATCTGATTACTTACGGCGGTTGCGGCGCATATCTGAGCCAATTTGTAAAAAAATTCAAGTGCATCGCTTACGGGGAACTTAGCCCTGAATCTATCTATAAACTTGAGATTGAAGGATTTCCCGCTATTGTGGCTATTGATACAAAAGGCAATACCCTTTATAATAGATAGGGATTTAATCAAAAAATAATAAAAATTGCTTGTTTTAATAAGTTGTATTAGCGCCCATAGTTCAACTGGACAGAACGTCGGGTTGCGGACCCGAAGCTTGCTGGTTCAAATCCGGCTGGGCGCATTACTTAATAAATCTACTTGATATGTGATTTACTTCGGGGCGTGGCTCAGCCTGGTTTAGAGCGCTTGGTTCGGGACCAAGAGGTCGGCGGTTCAAATCCGCCCGCCCCGACATCCGCTGTTGTATCCCCACACCGAAACAACTCACCGTTAAGGGTATCAAAGGAATAAAACCGCAAGAGAGGCGAGAAAGGACACTGCATAAGGTAAAGCCCTTTCATTTATGGAAAAGGTCGGGCTGTGGTTAGGTCCGTATTTGTCCCCTACCCCAATAAACATATACGAGGAAGGAATCTGCTGGGAATAAAAAGCAAAATCCTCTCCGCCCATCAAGGGCTGAAAATCAATCAGATTCTTAGGAGTAATCTCTTTTGCCATCCTGTTCAGTTTCTCAGAAAACGGCGTATCATTCACGCATGCAGGAGAATAGTTATTATACTTGATATCTGCCTTGCAGTCGTAAGCATTGCATATCGTCTCTGTTTTCTTCTCTATCTCTTCTCTTACTATTTTCTGCACTTCTTTCTTTAGGGTTCTTACTGTCCCTGCTAATTCAATCTTTTCGGGTATGATATTGAACGCCTCTCCGCCTTTAACCGAACAGACGGAAACAACAGCGCTCTCCAAAGGATTTACAATCCTGCTGACTATTGACTGAAAGGAAGAGATAAGATAACCTGCGCAAACAATAGGGTCGCTGGTAAGATGGGGAGAAGAGGCGTGACCGCCTTTTCCTTTTATAGTTATCTTAAAATAATCCGTGCTTGCCATTACTGGTCCTTTGCCTATCCATATTTTATAAAGCGGAACCTGAGGAAATAAGTGGTAGCCCAGAAGATAATCAACATCCTCCAAAACCCCTGCTTTTATCATTGACAGCGCTCCGCCCGGAGGTTTTTCCTCGCAGGGTTGAAAGATGAGTTTTACATTTACCGCAAGATCTTTCTCCATCTTCTTAAGTATCTGCGCCACGCCGAGCAATATCGCAGTATGCCCGTCATGCCCGCAAGCGTGCATAACCCCTTTATGGACAGAAGCAAAAGGAAGTCCTGTCTTCTCCTCAACAGGCAAGGCGTCCATATCAGCCCTGAAACCTATGGTTATATCCGCCCCTCTATCTATATATCCGACAACACCTGTCTTTGCCACTGTTTTGAAAGGAATTTTTATTTTTTTAAGGACAGAACAGACCTTTGCGGAT
>JAAYXZ010000104.1 GCA_012515635.1 Elusimicrobiota bacterium | reverse complement strand
ATATCCGTTGACATTTTATCAAAGGATATAGCGGCTTTTTGGATGTCTTCAAATGACTCTGCCGCTTTTGTTCCCGCGGCGGCGAACTGTTGTATCTCGTCCATGGTTGCTTCCATTCTTGTCTTACCTGAAACGACAAGTTCGTTGGTGTTCTTCAATAGTTTTTCAAGTTCAGGGGTAGCGACAGCGAGTGTCTCGTTGAATCTTTTGCTTGACTCGGAAAGGTTTGTTGCAAGGATTTCTATCCCTGCAAAGGTTGCGTCTATCCGTTTGACGGCGGTGGCGGAATCAGCTATAACGGTTTTTAGATTAGCCTGAAGTTCTTTATCGCCTGTTATCTTGTTTATGTCTGCAAGGATGTTGTTGAACCCGACAATCATATTCTGCCCCGCTTCCACCAGTTTTTCCATAGAAAGAGGGTTTTCCCCCTCTATTATCTCGCCCGGCTGGATATAGGTTTTAACGGGAGAGGGTGTTATCTCAATAAATTTTTCTCCTATAAGACCAAGGGCTTGGATGGTTATTCTGCTGTCTGTGCTTATTTTTATGCCCTGCCGTATCTTTGCTGTTGCCAGTACTTTTGGTTGAGTTTCATAAAGAATCTCTATCTGTTTTACTTCGCCTGCCCTGACTCCGCTTACCCTGACGGGGGAGCCGGTCTCAAGTCCGCCGACATAGTCAAAGAGTATTCCTATTTCATATCCTTTGTATCTGCTTGTGGTCGCCTGTGAGGTAATTAATATCATTGCTAAAAGGATGACGATGATAACAAATAGTCCTACCCTAAGTTCCAGAGAAAACTTTTCTTTTTTCATTTGGCCTCCTCAGCAATTAAAAAACTTTTTATAAGCTGGTTTTTACTATTTTGTCTTAACTCTTCAAAGGTGCCTATCTCTGTTATTGTTCCGTTATCTATAAGGGCTATTCTGTCAGATATGCGGGAGGCAAGTTTAATATCATGTGTAACTGTTATGGAGGTGGTCTTATACTTCTTGCGCATATCTATTATCAGTTTTGTTATGCTGTCTGCCATAATAGGGTCTAGCCCTGTTGTAGGTTCGTCATAAAAGATAATCTCGGGTTTGGATATAAGCGCCCTTGCAATGGATATCCGTTTCTTCATTCCGCCGCTGAGTTGTTCGGGTAGAAGGTTTTCAAAGTTTTCCATTCCCATCTCCGCCAGTATCTCTCTGACAGCAGAGCGTATCTGTTGTTCTGTCATATCGGTATGGTTGAGATAATAAAACCCCACATTTTCCCATACTGTAAGGGAGTCAAAGAGGGCAGAACTCTGGAAGACCATACCCACCCTGCTGCGTAACTCCATTATCTTGTTTTTTGATGTTCCGTTTACCTGTTCTCCAAAGAGGGATATATGCCCTTTGGTTATGGGGATAAGACCTAAAATGGTCTTCAAAAGCACTGTCTTGCCGCAGCCGGAACTTCCTACAATGACAAGGGACTCCCCCTTTATCACATCAAGGTTCAGCCCTTGTAATATCGGGGTGTCGCTGAACTGAATCCATATGTCTGTTAAACTTATAATCTTTTCCATAAGTGTTTATTCAGGCAACCGTTTATTATATGAAATAGAAAAACCCTGTTAAGAGTAGGTTGCAGAGTATAATTAAGAAAAAAGAGACAACCACAGAGGTGGTTGCCGCTTTGCCTACGCCCACAGCCCCTCCGCTTGTTCTCAGTCCTTCATTGGCGGAGACCGCTATCACAACAACAGCAAAGACGACTGATTTAATAATGCCGATAACAAAATCCCTCGGGCCTATGAACCTGAAGGTTTGATAAAAAAACATTCCTGACGGTATATTTACCAGAACGATTCCTACAAGAGCCGCACCTGTTATTGCAAGAAAAAAACTTACAAGGAAGAGTGACGGCAGGGCGATAATTCCCGCAAAGAGGCGCGGGCTTATCAGGTATGCCACAGGGTCAACTGCTAAAATCTCCATTGCGTCTATCTGTTCGGTTATTTTCATGGTGCCTATCTCAGCCGCTATTGCGCCGCCAACCCTGCCTGCCAGAATGATTGCCACAAAGACGGGTCCGAGTTCCCGTATCATTGATACCGAAACGATACTGCCTGAATATATCTCTGCGCCGAACCGTTTAAGCGTATAGGCTGTCTCCATTACCAGCACCATGCCTGTAAATATGGATATAATTACCACAAGAGGTAGAGAGTTCAGACCGATATTATTTAGATGTTTGAATATATTGGTCTGTTTTTTAACAGTGAACATATCTTTGAATGCGTTGGCGGTAAGCATTGTAAGAGAGCCAAAGTAGGAGATATAATCTAATATAGCGCGGCCGATTTTTGTTGTCAGTTTGAGCATCTTTATTCTCTCGGACTATAGTTTTCAAATCGGGTATATCTTTCTCTGAAAGAGAGTAATATCTTATCTACTGGTCCGTTTCGCTGTTTTGCTATAATCACCTCTGTAACGTTTGAGAGTTTTCGGTCTTCTCTATCTCGTTCTCTGTGAAGAAGGATAACAAGGTCGGCATCCTGTTCAAGCGACCCGCTCTCCCGCAGGTCGGAGAGTTCGGGTGTTCTGTCCCCTCTGTGTTCGGGAGACCGGTTTAACTGAGATAAGGCAATTACCGGAACGCTCAGTTCCTTTGCAAGCGCCTTAAGAGAGGCGGATATTTCGCTTATCTCCTGCTGTCTGTTCTCCATCCTTTTGGAGCCGCGCATAAGTTGGAGATAGTCCACTACGATTAATTGGATGTTTTCTCTTGCTTTTAACCGTCGGGCGCGCGCCCGCAACTCAAAAGTGGTTAGGGAAGGGGTGTCATCTATGAAGATAGGGGTCTGTTCCAGCCGCCCTCCTGAACTTATCAGTTCTCCCAAATCTCTGTCCGAGAGCATTCCTTGTCTAAGTTTTTGCTGGTCAATCTTTGCTTCGCAACAGAGCATTCTCTGGACAATCTGTTCAGTGCTCATCTCTAAACTGAAGATAAGGGCGGGGAATCTGGTGGTTCCTGCGTTAAGGTTGAGAGCGACATTGCAAGCAAAAGCGGTCTTACCAATAGAAGGTCGTGATGCAATAATAACAAACTCGGCAGGATGGAATCCTGTGGTTAAGTTGTCAAGGTCCGTGAAGCCGGAAGGGATGCCTGTTACAAATTTCTGTTTTCCGTGTATTTTTTCTATAAGTTCAATATTCTCTTTTATCAATTCATTAAGGGGATAAATCGTCTTTTTTGTCTTCTTCTCTCCGATATCAAATATTGTTGATTCTACCTTATCAAGAAAGGAGTTTACCTCTTCCGGCTCGGAGAATGCTTCGGATATAATGGAACTGGCGCGTTCTATGATGGTCCTTAAGAGATATTTGTTTCGTATTATATCTATGTATTCGTCAATATTGGCGGCAGTAGGGACGAGTTCAACTATTTCAGTTAGATATTCTACTCCGCCTATATCATCAAGAGCGCCCTGCTGGGTTAATTGGTTGGTTACAGTGATTAGGTCGCTTTTTTCGTTCTTTTCAAAGAGAGAGCGGATGGCGACAAATATCTTTCGGTGGGCTTCGCTATAAAAAAACTCTTCTTTCAGTATCTCGAACGCCTCCATTCTTGCGGCTTCGCTGAGAAGCATACAACCAAGCGCAGCTCTTTCGGATTCTGTGCTTTGGGGAGGCACTTTATTGCGCAGAATGGACTGCTGGTTGCTCTGTTTAGGCATATTACTGTTCTCTTACAACCCATACCGTAATTTCTGCCGTTAAACTTTCTCCTGTCTTGATAGGTATTTTGTATACTCCTAATTTTTTTATGGGCTGTTCAAGGGAAATACGGTGTTTGTCTATTTCAATGTTTTTTTGTTTTAAGATAGCTTCTGCGATATTGTCGGAAGTGATTGCCCCAAAGAGTTTTTCGTCCTGTCCTGCTTTAGCAGAGATTGTTATTGACTCGTCTTGGATGAGTTCTTTTGTCTCTTTTGCCTTTGAAAAATCTCTCTCTTTTTTTGCGGCGAGTTGCTTCTCTCTGCGCTCTAATAAGGCGATATTGGCAGGCGTTGCCTCCATAGCGGCTCCTGTGGGTATGAGATAATTACGGGCATATCCGGGTTTTACGTCTTTTATCTCGCCCTTTTTTCCTACTTCCGGAATATCTTTTATAAGTATGATTTTCATAAAAGTATTATCAAACTTTGACAAAAGGCAATAGCCCGATGTAGCGTGCCCGCTTAATTGCTTTTGAAAGGGTTCGCTGGTGTTTGGCGCAGGTGCCGGTAATTTTAGGGGGCAAGAACTTCCCTCTCGGGCTTGTGTGTCTTTTAATCAGACCCGTATCTTTGTAGTCAATTTCGGTCATTCCCATCTTGCAGAACTGGCAAACCTTATTCCTCCGCCTCGCCGCCATCCCCGATGTTCTTCGTTTCTTCTTCCATTGGTTCTTTTGCATCCTCTGTTCCTCCGTGTGGTTTATCTAAAAATTGAAAATCCTCAACTATTACTTCTACTCTATACCGTTTTTCATTGTCAGGTGTCTCCCATTGGCTTGATTTGAGATGCCCTTCAACGAATATCAAACTTCCTTTCTTCAGGTATTCTGCCCATACCTCTGCTCTTTTGCCCCAGACAACAAGATTGATGAACAGGGTATCCTCTTTTTTCTCTTCTTTTGATATATATTCGCGGTTCACTGCTATTCTTGTGGATGATACTGCCTGTCCTGTGGAAGTATATCTTAGTTCAGGGTCTTTTGTCAGGCGTCCTATAAGAAAAACCTTATTAAGATTTGGTCCCGCCATTTAAACCTGCTCCTTTTTCTCTAAATCGGGGAAACGTTTTCTCTGCAGGAAAAGATAACGCAGTATATTTTCCCGTCTTCTCAGCCCCTCGGTGATTAAAGCCAGAGAATCTGGAAGAGCGGTAAAATAGACAAAATAATAAAATGCTTCGGTCTTTTTCTTGATAGGATAGGCAAGGTATTTTTTGCCCCAGATTTCGTTGTTAACGATTTTGCCTCCGTTGTTTGATATCTGCCCTTCAATAAAAGATATCTCTTGTTCGTTTTCTTCGTCAGTTAGTTCTGTCTTCAGTAAAAAACAACCTTCATATTTTCGTTCCATAGACACTCCTGTAATATGGTTTTGACTTTATCATTGATTGTTTTTATTATATTACTTTTTTGAGAAAAGTCAAAGAGGTGTCTCCTCTTGTTTGTTCAGACATGTACTTCCACTATATCTCCATCCTCAAGTTTATAATCCCTGCCTGCTATGGCAATTTTATCGTCCCCTATTCTCCATAGCCGCGCATATTTAAAGTTTTTAGCGATATCTTTATGGATAATATCTGCAAGTTCTGTAACTGAGGAACCTTTCTTTAGTGTAAATGGATTTGCTTTGTCGGGCGGTTTGCCCGGGATTTTTGTGTAGACCCGCATTATCTCTAAAAGATTGAACAGGTGTTCGGGTAATTGTTCAAGATTTATACCCTCTTTCGCAGATAATTCTAAAAAGCCATCCTGTATTTTGTTCTTGTAAAGTTCTGTGAATACTTCCTTAATATCCTTTGATGCCGAAACATCTATTTTGTTCCCTGCCCACAGAATTTTTTTTGTAAAGGTAAAGGTTGCTTCATCTTTAATGCGAAACCTCTCCAGTGTTGTCAGAGAATCTTCCATCTCCTCAAGGAGGGAATCAGATGATAGGTCAAAAAGAAAAACAAGCGCATCCGCTTTTCTGAGGATATCGCCAAGCCAGTTTTCTGAAAACTGAGAAGAGAGGGAAGGCGTATCAACAAGTTGTATTTTTATGTCAGCGTATTGCAACATTCCCAAGCAAGGGGTCTTCGTTGTAAAGGGATATTCCGCTATATCGGGTTTTGCTTTTGTGAGAACTGATAGAAGGGTTGATTTTCCTGTGTTTGATGGACCGCAGAAAACAATCTGTCCTGCTCCCTCGCGAATAACAGTAGGGACTGTCTGTTTTTTTACTGCCTGAGGTTTTTTTTCAATCACTTTTTTATATTTGGCGATTTTGGTCCTTAAGAGCGCTTGAAGTTTCTCCGATGCCTTGTGTTTTGGCATTATGGTGAGTAGTTTTTCAAGGATGGATATTTTTTCTTCCAGTGTCTTTGCTGTCTTGAGTTCCGCTTCCTTCTGGTGATATTGTGGGGGTAGGTTTACAGGCATTTCATTTGCCCAGCATATCCCTTATAATAGGTAAAAGTTTTGATATATTATAGGGCTTGGTGACATAAAAGTCCGCTCCAATGGTATAGCCTTTCAGTTTGTCCTTATCCGTGCTTTTTGCGGTGAGCATGATAACAGGAACACGCCGACTTCTAAGCCCTGCTTTTATTTTCCTTAATACTTCCCATCCATCCATAATCGGCATCGTTACGTCAAGTATGACAAGGTCCGGCTTTTCTTCTCGGAACATCTCCACTCCTTCTTCCCCGTTTTCTGCCCCGAAGACAATATAGCCCGCTGACTTTAATGCCATAGACAGAACCTTTAAGTTGTCCGGCTCATCCTCTATTACCAAAATTTTTTTACTTTTTGTGTTCATACTACTATTTTACCCTATATGTTTCTTGTAGACAAGGGGATTTAGAGTATAATAAAACAGAAGTTATGAGGGAATACGAGCGGCGACTAAAAAAATCATTTTGAGAGATACGAATTATGACAAAGAGGCGCGTATAGTATATGTTTGTGAAACTTTTTATTCGGATATTGGCGATATTTGGGATGATTGCGGCAGGAATACTGGCAAGGAAGTTGAATATGTTGAACAAAGAGACCGCCAGTCAAATGTCCCGTATTACTACAAACTTTTTTTATCCCGCGCTTATCTTTACGTCACTTACAAGTAATTTCACTCTCAAAGGACTTGCTGAAAACTGGATGCTGCCTTTAGGGGCTCTTATTATTATGGTTGTCGGTTATATTGTTGGGAATATAACCGCTCTTTTTACGGTCTTTACCGAAGAGAGACAAAAAGGGCAGTTTTTGTTTCAGAGCACAATTAATAACTATTCTTTCCTGCCGCTTCCCATTGTTTTGATGTTATACGGAGATATAGGGGTGGCAGGTCTTATCTTTTCCACACTTGGCTCGGAGTTGTCCGTGTGGACGATTGGGGTATTGGCGCTTACAGGCAATAAGTTTCGTAAGGGCAGTTTCAAAAATCTTTTGAGCGCCCCTATGATGGCAATCCTGTTTTCAATTATAGTGATAGCGGCAAGAGATATCTGCGGATATCGTTGTAGCGGAAATATCCAAGAGATAGGGCAATCGGTCTTTTCGGCAATTAGTGTCTTTGGGCAGGGAGCAATACCGGTTGCTATGTTTATTGCGGGCAGCAGAATGGCTGACCTTAAGCCGCGTAACCTTTTTACAGTTCTGCAGGGTTATACGGTTGTCTTGCGTCTATTGATTATCCCTGCAATAGCAGCGGTGATAATCTATCTTTTACCCTTTTCGCAAGAGGTCAGAAATGTTCTTTATGTTGTTGCGGTTATGCCTTCAGCGATAACAAGCGTGGTATTAAGCGAGGTCTATAATTCCGATACAGAGTTTGCCGTTTCCTGTGTGCTGGCTACCCATATCTTCTCACTGATGACCATTCCTTTGTGGCTATCGTTTCTTTTAAAGTAGGGATAACAGGCGAGGAGCGGAGTTTTATTTTTTGTCCTTTGTTAGAGTTCCATACAGGTCATAGTCATCAGAGGATGTGATTTTTACCGTACAGATATTGCCTGCTTTAAGAGGTTCCCTTGTTTTTACATAGACGGTCCCGTCTATTTCAGGCGCATCAAATTCTGTTCTGCCGGTGAACAGCAGACCGTCTTGCCCGTCTATCAGCACGTTTAAGGAGTTTCCTACCAATCTCTTCAGTTTTTTACGCGAAATTTTCCGCTGAAGTTCCATCACAATTCTCTCCCGCTCTGTTTTGACAGATTTGTTTACCTGTCCGGGTAGTTCATATGCGGGAGTTCCTCTCTCCCTTGAGTATTGGAATACCCCTAACCGGTCAAACTTCTTTTCCTTGACAAAGTCAGTGAGCATTTTGAAGTGGGTCTCTTGTTCTCCAGGAGAGCCGACAATAAAAGTTGTTCGCAACCTTATGTCCGGTAAGGCTTTTCGTATCCTGTCAATAAGTTTGTCGTAATTTATTACAGGGCGGTTCATTTTTTTCAGTATCTCCGGGTGTATGTGCTGTAAAGGTATATCAAGATATCTACAGATTTTACGGTTAGCGGATATTGCTTCAAGAGTTTTTTCTGTCAGGTGCGCCGGGTGCATATACATAATGCGGAGCCAGTGGAAGTTATATTTGCAGAGTTTGGAGAGGAGTGTATCCAGAGTGTGATTGACGGATAAATCCTTTCCGTAAACCCCTGTATCTTGCGCTATGAGTATCAGTTCTTTTATCTCCATTGCCTCAAGACATTGCGCCTCTTCTTCAATCTCTTTTATACTGCGGCTTCTTAGATGCCCCCGTATGTTCGGGATAAGGCAATAACTGCAAAAATTATCGCATCCGTCAGAGATTTTTATGTAGGCATAAGGATAGGTTGATATTAAGCGCGGATGGTTTGTTATGGCGGCGCAGTCCCCTGGGACAAACCTTTGTTTGCGTTCTTTGTCAATGGTGTTTAATAGTTTCAGGGGGTCTGCTCCTTCAACAAGTGTATCCACGCCTTTTATGGAGGGGAAATTCTTGCCAAATCTGTTGACAAGGCAACCATATACAATAATTTTCTGTCCCTTTCTTTTCTTTTTGCATAGATTGTTAATGACGCTTATGGATTCGTCCACGGCTGCTTTTATAAATCCGCAGGTATTGACTATCAGAATATCCGCATCCTCAAAACTGTCCGTCAAGATATATTCTTTCTGGCCGAGCAAGGCAAGAATACTTTCAGAATCAACAAGATTCTTCGGACATCCAAGTGTTATCAGGGCTGCTGTTTTGTTTTTCATTTAGGCAGATTCGGCAGAAGATGGAGCGTTGCTAAGTATATAAGCATAAAAAACATCAAGAGAAGCAAAAGGGTGTAGATGTATCTTTTCGGCAGCGGAAACGCAGTGTTTTGTATCATCTCTTTTTCCTGTTCTTCTTGTTTCTCTTTTTCTCTTTGCTGTTTTTCTATAGATTGTATTTCTTCTTCAATTACTGATGCAGGGATATTGAGATATTGCCCGTAAATTCTTAAGAACCCCTGCATATGCAATTGGCTTGGGAATTTGTTCCAGTCGCCGTTCTCCAGCATACGGACGAATTTTGAAGGGAGATGGATTTCATAAAAAATCTTTTCAAATGTGATGTTTTCTTTCAGCCGTCTCTCTCTTAAAATCTCATTTATCGCCATATGCTTCGTCATCTGTCTCTGCGCCCTCAGATGTAATGACTTTTCTGGGTTTGCCTTCCCTGTATGGACCGACTATGTCTTCTTCCTCCATTCTTTCAACAAATCTTGCCGCTTTATTAAAACCTACCTTGAGGCGTCTTTGCAACATAGAGATGGAGGCGATTCTTGTTGTGATGACAATTCTTTTTGCTTCCTGATATAAGGATTCCTCATCGTCTCCTGAAAGGGAGACGGGAAGTATCTCTTCCTGCGGTTCCCTCCCCTGCTTATCTTCAACTATCTCCATTTGATAGTCAGGAGATTTTTGCGCTTTGATAAAAGACCCTACATTTTCTATCTCCTCATCGCTTACCAGACATCCCTGTATTCTCATAAGAGACGAACTGCCGGGAGGTATGAACAACAGGTCTCCTCTTCCGAGCAGTTTCTCCGCTCCTATCCTGTCCAGAATAGTTCGTGAATCAAATTTAGATGTTACCTGAAAGGATATTCTGGAGGGAAGATTTGCCTTGATAACACCGGTTATAACATTTACAGAAGGTCTCTGGGTGGCGAGGATAAGATGTATTCCCGCGGCTCTTGATAGTTGCGCAAGACGTATGATGCTGTTCTCTATCTCGTTTCTTGCTATCATCATAAGGTCAGCCAGTTCGTCTATAACTACGACTATATAGGGGAGCGGCTCGGTGTCTTTCAGGGAGTTATACAAATCTATGTTGCGGACACGGGCGTCGGAGAAGAGTTTGTATCTTCTGGTCATCTCCCCGATAAGCCATTTAAGTGTGTTGACAGCGGTTTTTATATCAACAATGACAGGACATAAAAGGTGGGGGAGACCGTTATAGACAGTGAGTTCCACCATTTTCGGGTCAATCATAATAAGTTTTACTTCGTCAGGGCTTGCTTTGAAAAGAATGGAGGTGATGAGAGAGTTTATGCAGACCGTTTTTCCAGAGCCGGTCGCTCCTGCAATAAGTATATGGGGTAAAATTTTCATATCTGTTACTACGGCTTTTCCCATTATGTTTTTTCCGATGGCAACAGTGAGTTTTGACGGGCTTCTCTGAAATTCCTTGCTGGAAAGGATTTCTTTCAGGGATACGATGGATATCGTTCTGTTGGGAACCTCTATGCCTACGGTGGATTTGTTAGGCAAAGGGGCTACAACCCGTATGGTTGTGGTCTTTAGGTTCATTGCGATATTGTCTTGAATGTTATGGACCTTCTGAATCGGAATACCGGGCGCAAGTTGCACCTCATACATAGTAACCCTCGGACCTTGGCTGATTTCCACTATTTCGCCCTCTATGCCGAACTCTAAAAGCGTCTCTTCTATTACCTGCGCATATCGCTCAAGGTCTTCTTCTGTCTCTTGCTGGGCAGGTATCCCTGTCTTTAGAATATCCAATGGCGGGAGTTTATAGTCCCCTATCTTAACAGTTCGCGGGGGCGCTTTTGGTTGGGTGGGGAGTGTTTTTTCTTCTGTAACGGAAGACCGTTTATCCTTTATTTCTTTGTCCGCAATCTGTCTTTTTGCCTTTCGTCCTTTCGTCCTTTCTCTATCTTTTGGTGAGGGGAAATTATCAGGAAGCGGAATCCTTTCTCTTCTTATTGCAAGGTAATGGCTTATGGCTTCCTTGAAAGGTGTGAGAAAGATTTTATAACCCACATAGAGAGAGCCGAGTCCTGTAAGAACAAGAATTAAATAGATAGCGTTTTTCCCGAAATAGTTTTGTAGAGGCGGGCCGATAAGAAGTCCTATAATACCACCGGATGCATTATATCTGTTGAGGACCGAGAAAAAAACAGAGATAGTGAGGAGTAATCCGACGCAACTCAAAATCCTTTTCCATACATTTATCTTTTCTCCCCATATCAGGTTATATCCGAGCATAATAAAAATTATGACAAGCGCATAGGAGGCCTTTCCGAACAGGTAAAAGAGGAGACCTGAGAGATATGCTCCGAATTTACCGCCAAAGTTTTCTATAATAATGTTGAGGGGCGTTCCTGTTTGCGCAAAACCGAATGTAGGGTCGTATGGAGAGTAGGAGATGAAGCAGAAAAAGAGATAAAGGGATGCCATAAAAACAATCAAGCCCCCTATCCATCGTTCCAGTATCTTCTTTTCCATCAGGTTAAATTTAACATCAATATCACTAAAACGCAAGTTTTTGTTATGTTAATTCACCTGATTGTATGATACAATAAACTCTTATTGGGAGGTCAGAATTAAAGAGAGAAGGCAGAAAAAACTGGAGCATGTTGTGCGGAAAGAGGTTGAGGAGATTATACGCAGGCATCTCTCTGACGCTAATATCGGATTTATCACGATTACTTGCGTGGATATTACTGCAGACCTTAAACAGGCGAGGATTGGAGTGAGTTTGATGGGAGGCAGTGAAGAGAAGGAGAACTCTTTTAATGAACTTATTGAGGCAACACCGTATATACAGCATAAACTTGCGGGCCGTCTGGTGATAAGACGCGCTCCTAAGATAGAGTTTGTTTTTGACGAAGGAAGAGAGTTTAGGGTTGAAGAGTTATTGGAGGAGTTAAGAAGGGAAAGAGATGCAAAGAACAGCGAAGGAATATCTTAAAGAACTGATAGAAGAGGTGGTTAAGGGCAATCCCGAATTAAGAGAAGCGGGTGATATTGTTGTGTTGCCTACGGCAAAGGAAGAGTTCGGAGAGTTTTATAGCAATATTGCGTTTAAGATGAAAAAGGGGTTCCGTTCGCCGAAGGATGCAGCGGAATATTTGAGAACAAGAATACTTGGATTAAATCCATTATTTATAGAAAAGATAGAAGTCAGTAACGGCTTTCTGAATTTTTTCTTGAAGAACACCTTCTATTATGATGTTATCTCTGAAGTGTCCCGCGGGGATACCCGTTCTTTGACGCCGTCCCCTATCACAAAGAAGGTGCTTATAGAGTTTGTCAGCGCTAATCCGACAGGACCTCTTACTATAGCGCATGGAAGGCAGGCGGCTTTTGGGGAGGCGCTTGCAAGGATATTAAAATATGCAGGTTGCGATGTTGTAAAAGAGTATTATATAAATGATGCGGGCAGACAGATTAAACTTTTGGGGGAATCTCTGAAGGCGCGTTATTCACAACTGCAAGGGATAAATTATCCTATCCCTGAAGGTGGTTATGAAGGGGATTATTTGGTGGATATTGCAAAAAAAGTGCCTGACGGGAATATTGAGTTTGATAGATTTGCGATGGAGGATATCCTTAAGGATATAAGCGGTGATTTGAAAAGATTTGGAGTAAGTTTTGACAGGTGGGTAAGCGAAACGGGTTTCTTTGAAGACGGCTCTGTGGATAAGTTGCTTAAAGAGTTTGAGGAGAAGGGCCTTATATATTTTGATGAGGGGTCTAAGTGGTTCAAAAGCAGTGTTTACGGGGATGAAAAAGACAGGGTTGTGGTCAAGAAAGACGGTTCTTATACCTAT
>JAAYXZ010000103.1 GCA_012515635.1 Elusimicrobiota bacterium | reverse complement strand
TTCCTTCATTATATTGCCCAAATGCCCTGTAAGCATCAGATTGCCTTTCCCCGGCATAGTAAGCACCTCTGTAAAGAGTATCTCTCCCCCGTATTCAGTCCATGCCATACCTGTGGCAACCCCAATCTTTGGCTCTTTCTCTCCTTCAGTTGAAGGAAATTTTTCAGGACCGATATAGTCCTCTATCTTTTTTGCAGTAATACGATAAAACCCTTCCTTCTTTGATTCAACAATCTTTTTTGTCACTTTTCTGCATATATTAGCTATCTCTCTCTCTAAATTCCTCACACCTGCTTCTCTTGTATAATTTCTTATAATTTTAAACAAAGCGTCTTCTGCAATTTTTATGTTTTTTGCTGTAAGACCATGTTCTTTCAGTTGCCTTGGGATAAGATGCCTCAATGCAATCTCTTTTTTCTCCCATAATGTGTAACCAGGAATAGAGATTAGTTCCATTCTGTCCAGCAAGGCAGGTGGTATAGTATATTCCGTGTTTGCGGTTGTTATAAATAACACATCTGAAAGGTCAAAGTCCACCTCAAGATAATGGTCGGAGAAAGAGTGATTCTGTTCAGGGTCAAGCACTTCAAGCAATGCGCTGGCAGGGTCTCCCCGAAAATCCTTACCCAATTTATCAACCTCATCCAGCAAAAACACCGGGTTGTTAACGCCTGCTTTCTTTATTGACTGAATTATCCTTCCCGGTAAAGAACCTATATATGTTTTCCTATGGCCCCTAATCTCTGCTTCATCCCTCATTCCGCCTAAAGAGATTCTTACAAATTTTTTCTCCATCGCTCTTGCAATAGACATACCAAGCGATGTCTTTCCCACACCGGGCGGACCAACAAAACACAGGATAGGAGATTTCATACCTTTGGACCTTTTTTTTACTGCAAGGTATTCAAGGATTCTCTCTTTTACTTTTTCAAGTCCATAATGGTCCTTATCCAAAATTTTAGCAGCGTGTTTAATATCAAGATTATCATTGGTTTTAATGACCCAAGGCAGGTTTGTCAGCCATTCAAGATATGTTCTTATAACTGTGGCTTCAGGAGAAAGAGACATTGTTTTGGAGAGACGGGCTAACTCTTCTTTTGCTTTTGTCTCTGCGGCTTTTGTCATTTTAGCCCCTTTTATTTTATTCCTTATCTGTGATATTTCATCGCTCTCCCCTTCTTTTCCGAGTTCCTTCTGTATCTCCTTTAATTGCTCACTCAAAAAATATTGCCGCTGGGTATCCTCTATCTTTTTTATTACCTGGCTCTGTATCTTTTTTTGCACCTCTAAAACACCTATCTCCTGATTCAAGATATCTATCAATAATCTTAAGCGTTCCCCTATTTTAATCTTCTCCATTAGAACACTTTTATCTTTAAGTTTAAGCGGCAAATAACCCGCAATGGCATCACACATCAGGGATAGATTTTCAATGGTTGATATGGTAGTATACAGTTCTCTCGGAACAGAAGTATTAAGATTCAGGTATTTATCAAGCATCTCAAGGGCTAAACGCGAAAGAGCCTCATCTTCTTTGTTTGCCTGAATATCTGTCTCAACAATCTCTTCCATCTCTGCAACAAATATTTTTTTCTCTTTTTCAAAATTCTTTATAATCACTCTATTGCGGACCTCTACAAGAATCTTCATCAAACCACTCTGTTCTCTTACACTCTGGATAATTTTTGTATCCACGCCGACAGGGTAAATATCCTTAAACTCAGGGTTCTCCACCTGTAGGTCTCTCTGGAAAACGACAATAAGTTCCTGCTCTCCCACCAATGCCTCTTCCACCGTGTTTATTGAACGCACCCTGCCGACCAAAAGAGGGACAACCATATTAGGAAATATTATGATGTCCCTTAAAGGCAATGCTGGCAATATCTTTTTATTCTGTTTTTCACTTTTTTTCTTTATAGCCATTTTTTTTCAATAAGGAGATTTTTGTTGACTGAATAATTTTATCTCCGAGTCCATATTTCACGCTTTCTTCCGCATCCATAAAATAATCTCTGTCTGTATCTTTCTCTATCTTTTTAGCAGAATTACCTGTATGTAACGAAAGTATGTCAGTAACAATTTTTTTCAATCTCATCATCTCTTTCGTCTGAATGCTTACATCTTTTGCTGTTCCTTGAACACCGCCCCATGGCTGATGAATCAGAACCCTGCTATGCGGAAGAAGATATCTTTTGTTTTTTGATCCGCCTGCAAGAAGCAAAGCCCCCATACTGGCAGCTTGTCCTATGCAGTATGTTGCCACATCACAAGAGACAAACTGCATAGTGTCATATATAGCAAGACCAGCCGTAATAGAACCGCCTACTGTATTCAGATATAGATGTATATCCTTTTTAGGGTCTTCATTCTGCAAGAAAAGAAACTCCGCTATTACAACATTCGCTAAACTATCTGTGATTTGGGAACCGATAAATATAATCCTGTCTTTCAGAAGACGGGAATAGATGTCATAAGCCCGCTCCCCTCTGTCTGTTGCTTCTATTACAAAAGGTATCAGTTGTCCTTTCATTTTATTATCTCCAGTTTTTTCTCTTCCCCGGGTAATATAATTTTTTCTATAAACTTTGCATTCTCTCTCAAAAAGCTAAATGCTTTTTTTTATACGCAAGTCCTCTCTTAAACTGTCTATTTTATCGGCCTTTTCAAGTTTCTGCCTTATTTGTTCCAATGGCTCTCCCGCTGACCTGCTTATCTCCTCTATCCTTGCATTTATCTCTTTTTCTTCTACTTTTATACCCTCTACTTCTGCCACCTTGTCAAGCACCAAATATCTTTTTACTGATACTTCTGCTTCGGGTTTTACTTTATCCAATATATCCTTTGCAATCTTTTCCACTTCTTCCTTGCTTTTCCCTTCCAGATTCATTCTGCTGAGATACCCTTCTGTATAACTTATCGCCTCTTCTCTAACCATCTTTTCAGGCACGGGGAAATCCACATCCTTCAATATCGCATCCCATAACTGCTTATCCTCTTGCATCAAGGCATTCTCTTTTTTATATGCATCTAATTGCTGTAGTATCTTTTCTCTCCATGCCTTTCTTTTTACAGGGTCAATGATAGATGTGCTAAGAGAGGGGTTTTTCTCCCATTCCGCCAGTATATTATCCACCTCTTCTTCTGTAACCTGTTCCGGAGTTATCCTTTTTACAGGTATGCCTTTATATTTCTTCAGTTGAACTTCAGGCTTAAGCTCTATATATACTTTGAATTTCAGTCCTTCATCATCAATAGAGACATCATAGACATCCGGTTCTGTCACAGACATCAACTCTTTTTCCTTTACTATATTTATATAAGCATCCGGGATTATTCTGTTATAAAGATTTTCATTTATAAGTTTCGCAAATTTCGTTTCCACAACCGCCTCTGGCGCCTTTCCCTTTCTGAATCCTTCTATCTCTGCCGTTTTCTTTATCTCTGCCACTATAGCAGATTTTTCCTGCTCTACCTTTGCTTTGTCCACACAAAAAGAAATCTCTCTGCCCAGCGGTGATTTTTCTTTTATCTCTGTCTTTACATTTTCCATTATTCTTTTACCTCTTTTTGACTACAAGTGTTAAGTTTCTTTTAATTTTACGCTTGTTAAGAGCGGGGTACGGGAATCGAACCCGTATAACCAGCTTGGAAGGCTGGTGTTTTACCATTAAACTAACCCCGCAAAAACATCAAATAAACCTGCAGTGGGCAGGGGAGGATTCGGCGCCTACGAACAGGTTCTCCGGTCGGCCACCCGCCCATTCGTTACTCTTACTCATCGCAACTCATATACGGGCTCCCTTCGAATCCTGGGCATCATTGCAAACTTTGCCTCTTCTGTTGCCCTGCCTATACTTATCAAGGAAACTGCAGTGGGCAGGGGAGGATTCGAACCTCCGAAGGCGTAAGCCGCCAGATTTACAGTCTGGTGCGATTGGCCGCTCCGCAACCTGCCCATAATATTAAAATAACGGATAATTTAATCTTTTTTACCCGCTATTTGCCATTTTTTTACACAAGAATTCCCATCAGAGAAAAACTATACCCGCTCCGCCGCAATGATTATACCCTTTGAGACCCATTTAAAAGGTGGGCACCTTCTCTAACGGCTTTGACCTTTCACCCTAATGGTGAACTTGCCAGCCCCATCAGAACTTGGTTCCCTTTTTTCAAGTGTTGGCTCAAGGGTTATTTCATCATCACGTACGGAGCAGGCAATTAAATTTTACCTCTTTTCTGAAAAAAAGTAAAATGTTTTGCTATGATATTCATTACAAAAAATTCTAAAGAAACGGAAAATATCGGGAAAAAGATAGCCGCTCTTCTAAAAAAGGGAGATATTGTTGCCTTTACAGGGGAATTAGGCAGCGGAAAAACAACTTTTATAAAAGGTATTGTCAAAACATTTACAGATTATACAGCCACCAGCCCATCCTTTGTTCTGATAAATGAATATACGGGCAAGGTTCCTGTCTTCCATTTTGACCTTTACAGATTAAGATGTAAAATAGAAGCAGAAACTATCGGATGGGAAGAATATCTCGGAAAAGGTATTGTTCTTATTGAATGGGCAGACAAAATAAAAGAAAAACTGCCTAAAAGAACAATTCTTGTAAACCTTTCTATCATCAATGGTAAAAGAAAAATAACAATAAAAGGTCTTAAAAAAACAGGGAATGCTGATGCGAAAAGCAATAGGAATAGATGTAGGCGGAACATATATAAAAGCCGGGCTGACGGATGAAAACGGCAACATCTTGAAAAAAAAGCAGTTTCCTACAATGGCTGAAAAAGGTAGTAGGGATATTGTTCTTAAACAGATAGAAAACGCCATTGACTTTGCTATGGAAGGACTTACCGAATCTCCTGCAGGAATAGGTATCGGGTCAGCAGGAATAGTGGATGACTACGGAGTTGTATTTGAATCGCCGAATATTCCTGAATGGCATAACATCCCTCTAAAAAAAATCATTTCTGATAAATATAAGTTTCCTGTAACCGTAGAAAACGACGTTAACTCTATCACCTGGGGTGAATTTCTTTACGGAGCGGGAAAGGGTTACAACACAATTATATGCATAACTATGGGGACCGGTGTCGGCGGCGGCGTAGTGAAAGACGGGAAACTTATGAGAGGAAATAAATATTCCGCAGTAGAGATAGGACATATACCCATTGACTACAAGGGGCCTCAATGCAAATGCGGCAATTATGGCTGTATTGAACGATTTGTAGGAAAAGAGTATATCGTGGAAAATGCGGTGAACGCAATCAAAAAGGGTGAAAAAACTCTTATATTTGACCTTGTGGAAGGAAAATTGGAAGAGATAACTCCCAAAATTATATCCGCTGCATATAGAAAAAACGACAGAGTCGCCACAGATATACTGATAAATGTTGGAATTTGTTTGGGTGCCTTATTTTCAGGGCTTGTCAACCTTTTAAATCCGGAGGTTATTATTATTGGCGGCGGTATTGCTCAAAATGTCCCGATTATGTTTGAAACAGCTGAAAAAACCCTTAAAGAACGGGCTATGAAAATTCTTGTTAACGATGTAAAGGTAATCCCCTCAAAACTCGGACTTGATGCTGGGATTATATCGGCAGGCGCACTTGTATTCCAGAAATGAAAATAATCTATTTTGGTAGTGATACCTTTGGGATACCTTCACTGGAGAGATTGAAAAGAAAACACTCTCTTATATGTGTTGTAACTGCCCCTGACAGACCCAGCGGAAGAGGGATGAAAATTTCTGCCACGCCTGTTAAAACATGGGCGTTAGAGAACCGCATACCTGTGCATCAGCCGGAGAATATCGCTGATGCAAATTTTATTGAAACTCTTAACAACCTGTCTCCTGACCTTATTATTTTAATCTCTTACGGTAAAATACTCTCTAAAGCAATTATAAATCTGCCTTCCCTTAAAGCAATTAATGTTCATCCCTCGCTATTGCCAAAATACAGAGGGGCAGCCCCAATAGAATGGGCGCTGATAAACGGAGAACAAGAGACAGGAATAACGGTTATCACCATAAAAAACAAGGTAGATACAGGAGACATAATAAAACAAAAAAAAGTTATTGTTAATGAGGATGACGATATACGTTCACTAAAACAACGCCTCTCTAAACTCGCCCCTTCTCTCCTTATAGAGAGCATTAAAGATGTGGAAAAAGGCATTCAGCCCTTACCGCAACAAGGCACACCCACATACGCAAGACGGTTACAAAAAAAAGATGGACTCATTAAATGGAGTCAATCCGCCATAGAAATATACAACCTTGTCAGAGGTCTGAAAGAATGGCCGGGCACCTATACATTTCTTAATGGCAAATACATAAAAATATATGGCGCTTATCCTGCTCAGGAAGACAGTAACCAAACACCGGGGGAGGTAATCAATCTGGATAAATCATATTTATATGTTGCCTGCGGCAAGGGGATACTGAAAATCAATAAAATTCAAATGGAAGGCAAAAAATTAATGTCTATCTCGGAATTTCTGCGCGGGCATCCTATTGAAAAAGGCAGTATATTTTCCGAACGGAGCTAATTATGAAAACGCAAGTGAAGCAGAACTGCAAGTTTTTCAAACCGGATATGCCCTGTGTTTATCATAAAACAGATAAACGCAAATGCGTTGAATGCAAAGATTTCAGCAACACAGACGGTTCCATTCTCATTATAAAAAAAGAAGCCGCAGGAGATGTGTTAAGGACCACCGCTAATCTTGAACCGCTTAAGAAAAAATTTTCAGGTTATAGAATTATATGGCTGGTAGCAAAACAAAATATGGAGGTTCTGAAAGGGAACCCTTTAATTGATACTATTTGGACAGACGAAAAGGAGATACTGCAGGCAATATCTTTTTTTAACTTTAATGTGCTAATAAACCTTGACCTCAACTTTGACAGCTTAATTACAGCAGGTATATCCAATACAAAATTATTTTATGGATTCAGATACAATAAAAACGGAGAGATACTTTGTTCAAATAAAGCGGCAGAAGAATGGTTTTTAATGAGCCATAATGATGAGATGAAGAAGCTAAACAGAAAAACTTATCAAAAAATTATCGCTGATATTACGGAACTTGATACTTATGAAAACATTATTGTCCCGTTAGAAAAAAATGCCATGGAAAAAGCAGAGAGTTTTAAAGAGACCAATAAATTATCGGGTAAAAAACTCATAGGCATACATACAGGCGGCGGTTCAAGATGGCAAGCGAAAAAATGGACTAAAAAAAACCTTGTCTCTCTTCTTGAATTACTGACAAATAAAAAATATAGCGTATTGCTTTTCGGAGGGGAAGAAGAGAAAGAAACTATGGAATCTCTTGCAAACAAAAACAATCCTTTTCTTATAAGCACGGGGTATAAAAACACCATTCCTGAGTTTTTTTCGTTGCTCAATCTTTGCGATGTAATCGTAAGCGCTGATACACTTGCTATGCACGCCGCAATAGGACTGAATAAAAAAGTTGTAGCTCTTTTCGGTCCCACATCCCCTTATGAAATAGAGGGGTATGGCAGAATTGAAAAGATTGTCACTCCCCTTGATTGTTACTGTTGTTATAAAAAAGTATGTGATAGGTTCTCTTCCTGTATGGAGATGATAACACCCGAAACTGTGTTTTCAGCGATAGAAAAACACTATGAATAAGCAACCCATCTCAATAGTAATTCCCACATATAATGAAAGAGAGACCATCGTTCCTTTAATAGAAGCGATATTAAAAATCCCTCTTGATATAAAAATTATCGTTGTTGATGATAATTCCCCTGACGGAACCGCAGATATTGCAGGTAAAACTTTCAGGGATAATCCGTCTGTCAGTATCCATCTAAGAACAGGCAAAAGAGGCAGAGGACTTGCAGGGATATTCGGTTTCAAAGAGGCGCTAAAAACAGGAGCAGAGGTTATAGGAGAGATGGATGCTGACTTCTCGCATCATCCTTCATTTATCCCGTTGATGATAGAAAAAATCCAATATTGCGATGTAGTAATAGGTTCAAGATATATCAAAGGAGGAGAAGATATTCAGAGGGGGGTGGTAAGAAAAATTATAAGTAAACTAAGCCATATTTATATCAAAACGGTGTTAGGCATAAAACTTTCAGACCCGACATCGGGTTTCAGGTTTTTTAAGAGAGCGCCATTGGAAAAAATCATTGACACCCTATCGGCAGAAACTCCTTTTATAGTAACTGAAGTGCTATTCTACTTAAAAAAACACAATGTTAAATTCTGCGAAATCCCGATAATATTCTATGAAAGAAAAGCGGGAACCTCAAAATTACGGCCAACAACACTTTTTAAATATCTTGTTGATGTGTTATTGTTAAGGATAGGTTATGGAAGAAAAAAAATACAGTAGATACACATTTATTCTTATAGCGCTTACAACAATAATTAGGATATATCTTGCTTCCACCATAGGACTCGGGATAGATGAAGCGCACTATGTTCAGTTCGCATTGCACCCCGCCCTATCTTATTATGACCACCCTCCCCTTATCGGCTATATCATAAGATTCTTTATCATAATCATCGGACAATCAATCCTCGCTGTAAGAACACCTGCTATTCTCGCGGGCATAGGAACCGCTTTCATGCTCTTCTTCATAGGCAAAAAACTATATGACGCAAAAACAGGGTTTTGGGCTGTAATCATTTTTAACTGTATTCCCCTGTTCTCCGCCGTCGGCGGAATAACCGTCGTTCCGGACACTATTCTTTGTTTTTTATGGCTTATTCTTTTATTTATCGTATGGCAGATATACCTTACAGGTAAAAAGAGCCTATGGTATTCTGCAGGAATCATTACAGGTCTTATGCTGTTAACTAAATACACCGCTTTTGTTGCCTATCCCTCCCTTATTCTTTTCATACTGTTTACACCTTCTATGAGAAAGCGGCTAAAAGAGAAAGAGCCCTACATTGCGTTTCTCATAAGCATAGCGTTGTTTCTGCCTGTGCTTATATGGAACCACGAAAATTATTGGGCATCATTTATTTTTCAATTCACTCACGGATTAGGAGATAAAAAGTTTTTTAACCCTGAAATATTCTTTAAAAATATTGGTGCGCAGGCAGGCGTCTTCTCTCTTATATTTTTCTTTCTTGTATATCTTCTCGTAAAAACCGTTCAACGGGCAATTAAAAAAGAAGATAAATCGCTGCTTTTTGCTTCGTTCTCACTGCCTGTTATTCTTCTGTTTTTATATTCAGGGCTCTCAAACGAGGTCTTGCCTCATTGGCCTGCTGTGGGCTTTCTTACACTTCTACCAGTTGCAGGAAATTTTGCTTATAACACACTCCATAGTCATGCAAAAAAATATATAAAATATCTATTTCTGGTCTCTTTGATAACAGGCGGACTGCTAACCATAATTATACCTGCCCAAATAATATTTCGGCCTTTCCCGCTTCCGTCCGATATTGATATAACTCAGGATATTATCGGATGGAAACAACTCGCCGAGAGAATGAAAGAAATTAAAATAGAAGAAAATAAAGATGATTTTTTTGTCTTTACACATAAATTTTACATAGCAAGCCAACTTGCGTATTATCTTGAACCGGAGATTCCTGTATATTGCCTGAGCAAACAGACAGACCAATACGATTTCTGGCAGTTTCCTAAAAACCTAAAGAAATCTCTCTCCGAAAGAAACGGACTTTTTTTCTGTGATGATACCTTCAAAAAAGACCCTGCTTTGCTCTATCAATTCAGAGAGATTGAAGAAGCGCAAGCAATACCTGTCTATCACCGAGAAAATTATGTAAAAAACTTTTATATCTATAAATGTTACGGTTTCAACACAGAAAAAACAGACCCCGCCTTTCTTCAATCCCTGCAATTTACACCAAAAAATCTCAAGAGTGAAGTCAGGGACTGGAATAATAGATATTTTTTTCTTATCAACAAGCATGCCCATAAAAATAAAATCATTGATACATTTTTCTTGTCTTTAACTTGGCTTGGTTCAGGGTTTGTCCTAATACCCCTTGTTTTATTGATAGTTCTTCTAAAAAGAAAAAGACCTTACTGGAGATATATCGCTGTCTTTTTATTATCTTTAATCATCGGAGGCATTATAGTCGTTATATTAAAAGAGAATCTTAATATCCCCCGACCTTTTACATATTTTGGCAAGGACAATATCAATATACTGGGACCACCGCTAAAAAGCAGGTCTTTCCCTTCAGGACACAGTCAAACTATCTTTACAGGGGTTTTATTCCTTTCATGGTTAATGCCAAAATGGTGTATCCTGTTCTGCTTAATAGGAATACTTTCGGGCATATCAAGATGTTTTGTAGGCGCGCATTTTCCTATTGATATCATTGCTGGGTCTATTATAGCAATCATCTCCTTTTTGATAGTAAAAGTTCTGCTTGAGCGCAGAAGTAGCATTATAAACTTTTATATTAAAAACAAACAGACCCTTAAAAAGGCAGTGTTTCTGGCAGTATTGTCATATATATTTTTATTATTTATCCCCCATTACAAACACCCCGTTTACACAGATACACAGGAGATTGCAAACAACATAGAGATTATAAAACCCTTATCCATTAAAATATTCGCCCCTTTTACCGAGTTGCCCTTACACCTTATAAATATGGCCTATCCAAAAGGAGAACTTCTCTCCTGGTTTATATGGCTCTCTATAATATGGGCGTTATATGCAATAAAACGATTAAAAAAACAAGGAAAAATAAAAAAACTTATACGGGGATTTGCAGCCATATTTATTTCCCTGTTGTTATTTGCAGTATATGGTATATTTACCCCCATCCAGAGGTATAAACTTGTTCCAAAGAACAATGCAGCGGTTTTATTAGACCTGCACTCACATACAATATACTCCCACGATGGACTTGTCACCCCTGCTTACAATATGAAATGGCACTATAATTATGGATTTAAGTGCTGGGCGATAACAGAGCATAATAACGCAGGCGCAGCAACAATATTGCAGGAAAACATTATAAGAAAACACAGATTGCCTCTTTCTGCTATACCCTCGCAGGAGATAAAATTTAAGGGAGTTTATTTTAACCTGTTAGGAATTGAAAAAAATATCAACCCGAAGAATTTTAATACTCCGAAAGAACTGATAGATAACATCCATAATTCAGGCGGCGCAGTAATAATTCCCCATATATGGGCAGTCAAAAAAACACAAATAACACTCAAAGAACTCGTTGATGCAGGCGTTGACGGTTTTGAAATAACAGGAATCTCTTCAGTCCCCCTTACTTTGGAGAAGCAAAGGGAGATTATCAACCTTTGCCAAGAAAATAATCTGGTAATGGTAAGCGGAACCAATTGGCACGGATGGAACAACCTTTGCACTGACTGGACTTTTTTTGAAACAGAGAACTGGGAAGAGTTAACTCTAAAAGAAAGAAAAGATGCGGTAATAACAGCACTTAAAAATAAGGAGATAAACAGATTTCGGGCAATAACCTATCAGTATAATTATCCGCCTAACAACATAGTCCTTGCCCCTTTACAAACAACATTCTCTTATATCACATCCCTTGATAAAACACAGCGATTCTTATGGATTTTTTGGATAATTCTAATCTATCTGACCTTGAATCTAATAAGAGACAAAAGGCGCATAGTTATGGCTATTTGGTTGGTTTTCAGCGCTTTGCTGTTTTTAAAATCTATTTATTTCTTTGAACTCTGGCTCTCTGTAAGAGAGATGAATAATATACTTTTAGATATCAACAAAGGACTGCTTACCCTATCCTTGATTACTTTATTTATGGGGCTTACAAATTTTAAACGAACCAAATAATTTACGATATTCCCGTCTTATAGTATAATAATTGTTCCAAATGGAGGTAAAAGAAGATGCTTATCGTCCAAAAATATGGAGGTAGTTCACTTGCTACCACAGAAAAAATACGGTTTGTTGCGGAAAAAATTGTTGCGCGGAAACAGGCAGGCAACCAACTTATTGTCATTGTGTCTGCTATGGGCAAAACCACTGATAGTCTTATAAATCTTGCCAAAGAAATTCACTCTTCACCACCTGATAGAGAGATGGACTTGCTTCTATCTACAGGAGAACTTGTCTCTGTCGCTCTTCTATGTATGGCTGTGGAAAATCTGGGAGAGTCCGCAGAGGGCATGACAGGATATTTTGCGGGAATACAAACAGACAATTTTCATACAAAGGCATGCATCCAACAGATTGAACCGTCACGGGTAATTAAGGAACTAAATAACGGTAATATCGTTATAATTGCGGGATTTCAGGGAATAAGCAGTGAAAACACCATCACCACATTGGGACGAGGCGGTTCAGACCTTACTGCAATAGCCATTGCATCAGCGGTAAAAGCAGATTTATGCGAAACATACACTGATGTTGAAGGGATATTCACAGCAGACCCTAAAATAGTCCCTGAAGCGAAACTTATTCCGGAAATCTCATATAATGAACTGCTTGAAATGGCATCCACAGGAGCAAAAGTTATGCAATCAAGGGCTGTTGAGTTCGCTAAAAGATATGATGTGCCTTTTGCGGTAAAATCAACATTTGGTAAAGAAGGAGGAACTATGGTAAAAGAAATATCATTAAAAGAAGGAGCGGATGTATCTTCTGTGTCTCTTGATGAAAAACAAGCAAAAATAACGATATTAAAAGTGCCTGACACTCCCGGTATCGCCGCAAAAATTTTTAGCGCTCTTGGAAAAGAAAACATCAATGTGGATGTTATTGTTCAGAACATCAGTAAAGAGAATTTTACAGATATCTCCTTTACGGTAAACATTGTTGAAGTTGAAAAAACCATGAAAATAGCAAAAGCGATTACTAAAGAACTGAACGCAGCAGAGGTAATACACGATACCGAAATAGCAAAAGTATCTATCATAGGGATAGGAATGATGAATCATCCTGGAGTTGCGGGAAGAATGTTTGAAACCCTTGCTAAAGAAAATATCAATATTAAAATGATAAGCACTTCAGAGATAAAAATCTCTTGTGTGGTGAGTAAATCCGACGGAACAAAAGCGCTCAAATCTCTTCATAAAGAGTTTATACAATAATATTGTGCCAGATAAGTTTATCTTCCAAAGGGATTTCAGAAAGATATGAAGATATGTCCAGACCGCTTTCTTTAAAACTCTCGGTCCATAACGAAAAGTTGAAGTGTTCATCCCAATTTTCCATCTTTCCGCCCTTCTCCCATACTTTTTGAATAACAGAGGAGAGCGCTGTATCCCCTCTGCCCAGAAATGTTTCAACACAACTCATGTAATAGGAGTGGAATTTAAGTTTTATGCGGTTGCTTCTTCTAACATTTTTGACAATCAAAGATTTTTTATAAAAATATTCATCCTCACTAATAAACCGCTCTCTTTCAAACACAGTATGGGGTTTAGGAATAAATGTATTAAAGGACGCTTTAACTCCTATAATACGAGAAATATCATTTATAAGTTTTGCTATCTCAAGAATATCGCTATCTTCTTCGTTAGGCAATCCTACCATAAAATAAAGTTTTGTCTGCTTCCATCCACCGTCCCTCGCCTTTTGGAGAAGAGATATAAGTTCACTATCCTTTATATTCTTTCCTATCTTAATTCTAAGAGATTCACCTGTCTCAGGAGCAAATGTAAGCCCTGTTTTTTTTATCTCCTTTATCTTTGTCGCAAGTTCAAAAGAGAAGGTATCTATTCGTACGGAAGGAAAGGAGATATTAACTTTTTTATCCCTAAATTCAT
>JAAYXZ010000102.1 GCA_012515635.1 Elusimicrobiota bacterium | reverse complement strand
GCATAACGGCTTCTTTTACTTCCATTGTGTTTTTATCAATATCAACAGATATCAGGTGTGTGGGGATGTTCTCTTTTTTTAACAGATTAAAAAAATAGTTGGTAATTTCAAGAGATTTTTTGCCTTTTCCTTGTATTTTACCCATAACGGAGTTGGCTCCCGGGTCCACTACGCCGTTTTCTCCCGTAACATCGTCCTTAAAGTAGATAATAAGGTTGCCGTCAGGTTTTTTATAGATATCCTTTGTTTTACCTGAATATATTTTTTTGAGTTCCATAATTACCCCCTATCTTTAATTGAAGATTCAACTTTTAATCTTATTATAACACAAATGCTTAAAACCATATTAAGCAAATATAAAGATGGTTTGATTGAAAAAAAACTCTGATATCGGGCGCGCTTAGAAACAGAGCAACAAAAATAATTTAAGGTTTTTTAACAAAGACGGCTAAAAAGAAATCGTCTTCATCAATGCCTTTAATAAGATTGAATCCCAACGGTTCTATAAAATCCTTTATACATAATATATCCTGTATAATATCTTTTTGTATCAACGGATGCCGTGTTTTATGCAGTTCATTTACAGCGTCCCTGCCAGTGGGGTGTGAGATAATAAGGAGCCCATCTTTTTTTAACAGCCGATGAATCTCTTTCAGGATAGATGGTTTGTCGTCAAAGTGCGGATAACAGGAGTTGACTAATACCCTGTCAAAGAAATTGTCTTCAAATGATGTGTCTTTTATATCCATTACAAACGGCATAACATTTAGCGGAAATTGTTTTTCCTTCAGTTTCTCTATCATTTGTTCTGCGCAATCAATGGCAAAGATATCTATCTCTCTCTCTTTTTCAAGGATATAAGGGATAAGGATACCTGTCCCTGTCCCTACATCTAGTATATTCTGTCCTTTTTTTATATTTGCCTCAAGGATGATTTTCCTGTATTTTTCAGGGATTACAGAATCTTCATTATCCCAATTATCCGCAAGGTTGTTGAAAAAATCTTTTTTAGTTTTCATTATTTACCCTTTTCGGAGAAAACAGAACCGAGAATATGAATATTACTGTTGAAACAATTACTATAGACGCTCCCGCAGGGAGATTAAATTGCGCCGCAAGAAAGAGCCCTCCCCACCCAGACAGAACTCCGAACAGAGTGGAGAGCAGATACATCTTTTTCAAACTGTATGTAATCTGATATGCCGCTGCGGCAGGGTTTATCACAAGAGCGAACACAAGGAGTCCGCCGACAGATTTCAGTGTTGTGCTTATGGTCATTCCTGAAAGAAACAGGATAAGATAAAAGAAGATGGTGGCTGAGATACCGCTTGCTTTAGCCATCTCCCTGTTAAATATAACTGATTGCAGTTCTTTGAAAAAGAGAATAGAGACGATTATCAACAGCGCAACGGTAATAACAAGAAGTATGGTGTCTTGATGTGTTATGGTGAGAATGCTTCCCCATAAAAGGTTTAATGCCTGGCTCTTCCCTTCAGGGAGAACCCCCATAAAGAGAAAGGCAAGCCCTACTGTTGATGAAAAGATTATTCCGATAGAGGTGTCAGGGTGGAGTTGCCCTTTATCTGATAGGGGCCCGAGCACAGCGCAAGCAAGGAAACTGAATAGGAAAGAGAAGAAAATCACTGATTTGCCCAGAACAAGTCCGAGTAGGGCGCCTGCAAATGCGGCATGGGATATAGCAACTCCTATAAAGGATATGCGCATTGTTACTATCCATACCCCCACTATACCGCAGGCGATACCCGCGAGAAGAGCGGAGAAGAGCGCTCTTTGGAAAAAAGCGAATCCTATCAATTCCATTGTTTTGCCTTAAGTTTTTTCAAGAAGTTCTCTCTGTCTCCGTCAAAAAAGATTTTTCCGTCCTCCATCCAGATAATTCTTGCGCAGAGAGTTTTTATTATCTCTATGTCATGGGACACCATAAGGGTTGTAATCCGTTTTTTTATTTGTATTTCCCTGATAATAGCAATCACCCTGTCTATCATTTTTACATCCAGCCAAGCGAATATCTCGTCAAAGAGCATAATCTCAGGGTCTTTTACCAGCGCTCTTGCTATAAGAACTCTTTTTCTCTCTCCCCCGGATAGTTGTCCGAATGGTTTTTTAAGAAGATATTGTATCTCCAATAATGCGCATACCTCTGTTATAAAGTCCTTGTCCTTTGTAGATGGGAAGCGGAGAAGCCCTGTCTTTCCGTAGCGCCCCATAGATACAACCTCCTCTGCAAGAATCGGGATTTTAGGGTCTATATCAAAGCGCTGCGGAACATAACCCATAACCCGCCTGAATTTATTCTCATTGAATATATTGAATTCGGTGTTGTCTATGTAAAGGTTTCCTTCTGTTATTTGCGCCAGTCCGTTTATGGCGCACAATAAGGTTGTTTTTCCTGCGCCGTTGGGTCCGAACAGGCCGACAAACTCCCCCTCGGCTATCTCTGTTGATAGCCCATGTATAACGGTCTCTGTCAAATAGCCGACAGATACATTATTTAACTTTATCTTTATATTTTTCATATGTATCTATTATCAATTCAGCGTTTCTGTATAATGTCTGCCGAAGCGTCGGGGTCTGGGGGAATGCGTCTGGAAAGTTAGAGACGGTTATATGGGGGATTTTCAGTTCATCCGCTATAACCTTGCCTGTATCAGGACCTGCCTGAAGGTTGTCTATTACCATAAATAATTTACCTCTCCGCGCTGTATCTATAATATTTTTAATACCGGACGGGGTGAGTTCTTCCTGACGTCCGTAAGTGGCTGTAACATTAAGCCCTAAATATAGGAGCATATCTTTTATATGGGTGTTGCATATTACACTGATACCTGAAATTTTATGTTTTTGCGTCAGTTCTTTCACTTCTCTGTCAGTTTTCTCTATCTCAATCAGCGCATTTTTTAGGTTGCTCTCAAAAAACCCTCTGTTTTGCGGTAAGCGTTCGGAGAGTATTTTTGTTATTTGAGTGTAGATTTTCTTTTGGCTTTCAAAGGAGAACCATGTCCCTTCCGTCTCTATAACCAACGGAGAAAAATCGGGGTTTTTGATTGAGCCCGTCACTTGTTCAAGATACGGCTCATACCCTTGCGCAAAAAGAAGTCCGCTCTTCTCTATTTCAGCAAGGTGTTTGCCCTTTATATCAAAATGGCCAGGGCAGTAACCTGATGGGACAAGTGTCTCTGCCGTATATTTGTCTTGGACAATCTCTTTAACGGCAGAAGATAGAATGCTTGTAGTTGTGATAATCTCTTGTGCGGAGACATTACAGAGAAACAATAATACGAGAGCAGGTATTGTCCCCCATTTTTTTATGTTCATCTTATTTCTCCTCTCTCCGATTTTTTAATATGAAGTGTCCCAGTATCTTCTCCAGTCAGGCGCTATAACTGTCCCTTGGGTTCCTGTTCCATCAGCGTTGCTGTGGTATTCCTCCGGTCTCATCCATTTTGCGCTTCCGTCACCGAATAGCACATTGCTTCCATCCATATGGATACGGCAGACAGCCCAGAAGGAGGTTGTATCGCTATTTAAAATGCCTGCAGGGCTTAGGTCTGTATCATTTCTATAAGGAGGGCCTGCATTGCATCCGCCTTTTCCGTCGGAAGGGCGTCCCCATTCCGCTATAAGGATTTTGTTTGAAAGGTTTCGCACCTGCCCTTCTCTTATACCTACAAAACCTTGTATATTGCCTCCCGCGGGGATAGAGCCGATGTTATATCCCTGTCCGTAAAACCAGTTGTCATTAGGTATTGTTTTCCCGTGCCTGCTGGGGCAGGTGGTTATCTTATTTCTTGTTTGAGGGTCTATATAAGTCCAGATTTTTGTTTTCCAATCAGGATTATTAGGGTATCTTGAATCAAAACTCATCTTATACATTTCAAATGCAAGCCCTAACTGTTTAAGGTTTGACATACATACTATACTTCTTGCTTTTTCCCGCGCTTGAGAAAGCGCTGGAAGAAGCATGCCTGCCAGAATAGAGATTATTGCTATTACGACAAGCAATTCTATAAGGGTGAACCCCCTTTTTTTATAACTCCGTTGCATTTTTCTCCTTTTGTTATAATGTTTTTTGGATGATAGTGCTACCATTCTAATATTTGTGCTACTGTTTGTCAAGCAATGTTTTTTGGATGAGAGAGTGAAGATAAATGTTGGAGTAATTATGGTTCTTTCAGTTTTTATATTCTTTTCCGTCTATAACTATCAATGCATGGAAGTCCTGATAAAGCGCATAATCTCTTTTGTTTAAGCTGTTCTCAAAAAACTCCTGAAGGTGTCTGTAAGAAAAGTTATCTGAAAGATTATATCTTTTCACCAGCCGTCGGGTGTATTCATCTATTACAAAGACGGGTTGTTCAAAGGCATAAAGGAGTATATCATCTGCGGTCTCTTCACCTATACCGTGTAAAGAAAGCAATTTTTCTCTTATTGCGCCGCACTCCTCTTGCTCTGCTTTTGCAACTCCGCCATATTCGGTGATAATACAATCACAGAGACCTTTAAGCCGTTGCGTCTTTATTCTATAAAAGCCGGACGGTCGTATTAGGGAATAGAGTTTTTCATCATCGGAGTGTAAGATTTTTTCAAGGGAGAGCAACCCTGCGTTTTTCAGGTTGTTAACCGCATAGCATACATTCTTCCAGTTTGCCCGTTGTGTTAGAATGGACTCTATAATAACCTGCTCTTTCTCCGTCTTGGTTTTCGGTCTTTTGCACCATAAAGTCCATTGCCCTTCAGGTTTGCCGTACCTTTCTTTAAGTTCATTGTAGAGAGTGAGTATGTCCATAATTATTGCGGTTGGTTATAGATTCCCTGAGAGATATTCTCTTCCGCTATCCTTTTTTCTATAAGATGAAGAAGCGCATCTTTCTCTT
>JAAYXZ010000101.1 GCA_012515635.1 Elusimicrobiota bacterium | reverse complement strand
GGTGCAGGACTTGAACCTGCGACCTCTACGATGTCAACGTAGCACTCTAGCCGGCTGAGCTAACCGCCCGATAGCATAAGACCTAAAAACAATAAACCTTATTTATGCGCTTATAATTCTATCATTTTTTCATATATTTTGTAAATATCATCAAATCTGTTCAGGGTTGCTTTCCACCGTTGCGCCTGTCTCATACGCTATCCGTTTTATCTCTTTCCTATCAAAACTCTCCTTGAACCGCAATAGATATTTCCACATGCCTTGCCCTTTCTTTACAGGCGGGAAAGAAGGGCCCGAATAGAATAGTTCATATCCTTTTTCTTTGATAAAACTTTCAAGGGTCTCTTTTTTCCTTTCAAAGGCACTCTTTTTAACGCCTTTTATCTCCAGTTTTATCATCTCAGAGTAAGGGGGGTAAAGCAGTTGTTTCCTTATGGATAATTCTCTCTCATAAAATATATCGGAATTGTTCTCTATTAATGCTTTATAAACCTCAAGATTCGGGCTTCTGGTCTGGATAAGAATTTTACAATCAGGGTTGTTTATCAAACCCCTCATCTCATTTGTCATAATAAAAAACTTCTCTTCACTGTTATAGTCAGGTATATTAAGAAAACTCTCCCCGCTTATTATAATCAATAGAGAGAACTTATTAATCTTAAGAATTTTTTTTATTGCGGATGTGCCGACAGCAATATTAAAGTTGCCTGCAATATCTGTCATCCCGCCCATAAACTTTATAATACCGAGGTCGGGATAGAACTCTTTCAATACCTTGTGTATCTTCTCTATGCCATAGACCCGCTCTCCTATTTTTTTACTCCCGCAGGAAGGGCATTTTTTATTAAAAGGCACAGCTGTCTTGCAGAAACGGCATAATAAATCCTTACCGTCATCTGATAACACCATCCCATAATTACAGGTGTTGCAAGTAACGCCATGTTCGCATTTCTCACACTTTAAAATCTTTGAACTGCCTTTCCTGTTATGGAGAACTGCGACTTTTCCATCTTTTAAAAGAGTCTCCTCAAACATAGAAAGAGTATCCCATGCAAAAAAAGATATTCTTTTATCCGTTGTTTTTTGATTCATAAATATAGTGTGGACTGAAGGAAGGTTTTCCTTGTTATATGCTTCATAAGTGGCTTTCCCGTCAAGGATATCAAGGCGAGCCCCGACAGAGAGCGCTGTTTCTCCTATAATAAAAGGTATATCATGGGATTTACATCTTAATTCCGCAATCTCGCTGGCATTATATTTCGGGCTCCGCTGTTCACGATAAGACGGGTCATTTCCTTTGTCCAATATAATAGTTCTTAGATCAGGCGCAGGGCAAAAGATAGAGATACGCGTTCCCAGAATAATGAAGTTAGTCCCCAACATCATATTAAACCATGCGTTTATCTTCTCAGTAGTTGTCAATTCCGAGTGGAATAAAACCACTCTCTCTCCATATGCGTCAGAGAACATCTTATGATATTCTTCCGCTATAGATACCTCAGGAAAAAGCAATAATACAGAACCGCTCTGCAATAATTTAACGATATCTCCATAAACTTCTTTTCTCTCTTCATCTTTGG
>JAAYXZ010000100.1 GCA_012515635.1 Elusimicrobiota bacterium | reverse complement strand
CTTATTCATACAAAAAACAATGGATACATTGCCATCTCCGCCTGTATCATCATATATAAAATCCATAATATAACCGATGGCTTCTTTGATTTTCTCTGCATCTAACTGGGCAAAAATTCTCTCTTCACCTGAAAACTGAAATTTTAAACTATTATTCTTATGCCGTTCTTTCAGTAATTTCTTAAAAAATTCAGCAATATCCATAGGGACCGTTTTAAGCTCCATAGTATCCGCTATTTTATTGATTCTATCTATTATTTCGTTTATTCTCAATACCTCTGTCTGGACCACATCTGAAAACTGCCCTCTGAACTCTTTATCGCTATACTTCGCAGGCAACATTTGGGCAAATGCATTTATAGCAACAAGAGGGTTTTTTAGTTCATGAGAAAGCCGTGAAGCAAGCGAACTCCAATATTTGTTTTTCTCTGCTTCTTTCTCCTTTCTCTCCATTTCCTTGATAATAGTAAGGTTTTGAAATATGGCAACCGCTCCGTTGATACACCCATACTCATCTTTTATGGCATTTGTGCTCAAACCCAACATAACTTTTGCAGGGACAAACTCAATCTCCACCCTGTTAAATGTCTCTCCTGAAATCAATACTCTTCGTATAAAATCCGCTATCTGAGAACCCGCTTTCTCTATCGGTTTATTCGTTATATCATCAGATTTAGCATTTAAAATTTCTTCTGCATAGGTATTAATCACTACAATTTTCCCGTCTTTATCTACAGCGATAATCCCTGTAGGAATATTATGAAAAATAGCTTCTTGATATTCTTTGTGGAAAAATATATCTTTATACAGAAATGCGTTCTCTAAAACTGTGCTCAGATAATCCATTATCATGCTTAAAGATGTTATTTCTGCCGGTATTATCTCCTCCCCTGTTATCTTATCCCCTGCAAAGAAAACACCTAAAAGTTCACCTTTTAATGTCTTTAATGGAAACGCTATCCTGCAATTAATAATATCCATAAAACCGCGGCACTCAAAAGGCGCATCTTTTCCGGATACAACATTAAATATGCGCCCCTTATTAAGAAACCAGAGTATAAGCGGATGTTTATCCATCAATTCCACTTTGTTTAAGACATCTCCTATCCCCATTGAAATAGACGGGACATAAGACGCCCCCTTCTTCAAAAGTATAAGCATCCTGTTAAACTGAAACCTTTTTTTTATTATTTTAAGAACCTCTATCCCTGTCTTTTCTATATCAGAAAAATTCTCTGCCACTATCTGTAAAAATGACTGAAAGAAGGCATCCCCTTCCGACTCAAAAGGCATATCTGTTGTAATTTGTTTTTTTTCTTGTCTTTGTATGGTATCGTCTTCCCTTAACTTCATAAATTTCTCTCTCTCCATCGCTCTCTTGATAATATGCTTGATTCTTTCTATATCAAACGGCTTTTCCACCACATCAAATGCCCCGAATTCAAGGGATTGTTTAGCAATATTGTCAAAAGAAGAGACAATTTCAACTATCGTGAGAGTAGGGTCATAAGCAAGAAGTTCAGCCATAACATCTATGGAATTTATGGCGCCAAACTGGGAATCCAACAATATAACTCTCGGTCTTCTCTCTGAAACAATTTTTAATGCATCTTTCGGCTCAATATCTTCTATGAAATAGTCATTCTTCAATATCGCTCTTAAAGATACGGCTATTGTGTTATTTTCCGTTATAAGCACCAAATAATTCATCCGTCACGCTCTCTTTCGGCTCTATCGGCAATTTTATAAAGACAGTAGTTCCTTTTTCTTCAACACTTGCTATTCTCATCTCTCCTTTAAGTTCATCTATTATTCTTGCCACAATTGAAAGACCAAGCCCCGTTCCCTGTGCCTTTGTTGTAAAAAACGGCTCAAACACCTTATCCAAAACATCCTTTTTTATACCACAACCATTATCTCGTATTGTTATGTTAACAGTGTTTTTTTCTTTTGCTACATCAATCTCTATTATACCTTCTCTTTGTATCGCCTGCACACTGTTAATGCAGACATTAAGCAACGCCTGTTTCAATCTGTCCGCATCCCCTTTAATTACTATCGAGTCAGCAAAAAAACTCTCTTTTATCTCTATTTTCTTATCCGGAAACTGAGGTAATACAAGAACAATCGTTGCCTTCACCAATTCTTTTACATCCACATCATCCCATACAACGCTTCTGGGTTTCGCAAAAGCAAGAATATCTTCAACCAATACGTTTATACGGTCAACTTCCTTTATAGCCAATGAAGCGAACTGCTCACGGAAATCTTTATCATTATACTTTTCCTGAAGAAGTTGCGCAAAGGTTTTGATAGAAACCAGCGGGTTTTTTATTTCGTGAGCAATACCCGTTGCCATAACACCCAAAGAAGCAAGCCGCTCTGCCCTTTTTATCCCCTCTTCCAGTTCCTCAAGATACGTAACATCTAAAAATATAACCTGTGCCCCTATCAAGTCCCCTTCTTTG
>JAAYXZ010000099.1 GCA_012515635.1 Elusimicrobiota bacterium | reverse complement strand
GCGGTTTACGGTCTTGAAATAGAGAATCTCATCTCTGTTCTTGATAGCACTCTGACACCTATGGGAAAGAGAAGACTAAAACAATGGTTTTACCATCCGCTTCTTGATATTCATAAAATAAAAGAGAGGCAGGCAGCGATTCAGACACTTATAGAAAAGAACGGATTTAAAAAAAACATATCAGCCATCCTAAAAGGGACGGGCGACATAGAGAAATCTCTTTCCAAAATAAGTTATGGTTATACCGATGTTGTGAAAGATATAATTTTCATCAATAATTTTCTTGAAAAAATTCCACGATTAAGAGAAATCCTGAAAGAAGAGAAAAACACATACTTTATCTTGAATGATATCCCTGAGTTAAGAGAGTTTCTCTCACGGACAGTTGAGAAAGAACTATCTCTTACCGGCTACGCAGGGCATTTTGTGAAAAAAGGATATAACAGGGAATTGGATGAACTCAGAAGCATAAGAGAAAACACAAAGGAGCGGTTAAGGGAATTACAAAAAAAAGAGATTAAAAGGACCGGTATAAACTCTCTTAAAGTAGGATATACCTCTGTATTCGGATACTACATAGAAGTTACGAAAGCAAATCTTTCTTTAGTGCCGGACGATTACATAAGAAAGCAAACACTTGTGAATGCCGAAAGGTTTATTACTCCCGAACTAAAAGAGTTTGAAGAAAAAATACTGACGGCAGAAGAGAAGATATTGCTTATAGAAAAAGAGGTAATAGAACAGATAAAAGCAGAGATACTTGAACACTCGGCAATATTCCATAAAATTGCTGTCTCCGTTGCCGAAATAGATGTTCTTTGCTCTCTTGCCGAAGTATCTGAAAAAAACGGATATGTAAAACCCGAAGTAGATGAAGGGTTTGAGATAATGATTAAGGGGGGACGGCATCCCGTTGTTGAGAAAAATGTTGAGGAGATGTTTGTATCCAATGACACACTTATGGATAATACGAAAAACCATTTCTTAATTATTACCGGTCCGAATATGGCGGGCAAGTCCACATATATAAGACAGGTGGCTTTAATAGTCATAATGGCGCAGACAGGATGTTTTGTTCCTGCGAAGGCGGTAAAAATAGGGCTGGTGGATAAGGTGTTTACCCGCATAGGCGCTCATGATGAAATAAGCAGAGGGCAAAGCACATTTATGGTTGAAATGAGCGAAACAGCAAACATAATAAATAATCTTTCAGAGAGAAGTTTGGTGGTGCTTGATGAGATAGGGCGGGGAACAAGCACTTATGACGGTTTTTCCCTTGCTTGGGCTGTTGCAGAATATCTGACAGAAGTGAAGGTGAGGTCATTGTTTGCTACCCATTTCCATGAACTTACAGGGCTTGAAGAGAGCAGTGAAGGAGTCAAAAACTATAATGTTGCGGTTAAGGAGAGCGGTAAAGATGTAATATTTCTGCACAAGATTATGCCTGGCGGAACGGATGAAAGTTATGGCATCTATGTGGCAAAACTTTCGGGGGTTCCTATAGCCATAATAAAACGTGCGGACGAAATACTTTCCAAACTGGAACTTCAAGGGACATTACGGGAGCATATTATAAGCGAACTGAAGATAGAGACATCTTCTCTTTTCACTGAGGAGAAAGCAAATCCTTATGAGAATATCACAAAGGAGATAGAACTTCTTAAAAGATTAAAAGAAGAGGTTCTTGCCATAGATATAGAAAACACTTCTCCACTTGATGTGAGCATAAAACTGAAAAATATTCAAGAAGGAGTAAAAGAAGATGGGAAAGGTTAAATTTTTATCAGAGTTGCTTATAAGCAGGATAGCCGCAGGGGAGGTAGTGGAAACACCTGCATCTGTAGTTAAGGAACTGATGGAAAACTCTCTTGATGCAGGCGCTGACAATATTTTTATTGACTTAAAATCAGGCGGAAAGACACTTATCTCTGTCAAGGATGACGGTTCAGGGATAGAGTCGGATGATATGGAAAAGATTTTCAGAAGACACGCCACAAGTAAAATAGAGGATATGGATGACCTCAACAATATAATGTCATTAGGATTCAGAGGCGAGGCGCTTTACAGTATAAGCGCTGTCTCAGATGTGGTCTTACAGAGCCAGGCAGGGGGCTTGGATGGAAGGGATATCCATATAAGGGGAGGGGAGAAGATAGGGGATAAAGATATATCACGCTCTAAAGGCACTACCATAGAGGTGAGAGAATTGTTTTTCAATACTCCCGCAAGAAGAAAGTTTTTGAAGTCCGATACTACAGAATTTCGGAGAATAGTTAATCTTATACTTCCCTATACCATTGTGTTCTACGACAAACGGTTTGTTCTTACGCATAACGGAAGAAATGTCTTTGATTTCAGACCCTCAGGCGATAAAAAGGAAAGATTTTGCGAGGTTGCCGGCATTAAAAAAGAGTATGTGGTTTCAGCGACAAGGGAAATGAAAGAAAAAAAACTTGTATTCAATGTTTTGCTCGGGGATATAAATCTTCAGTTTCCCGCAAAAAACCGCCAATATGTTTTTATCAATAACAGGCCTGTTTATAGCAGAGGTGTCTCTTATTCCATAAATGCTGTTTATGAGGATATTTTTCCAAGAGGGGCATATCCTGCTTTTGCTTTGTTTATGCAATTACCCCCAGGGGATGTTGATGTGAATATTCATCCTGCAAAAAGAGAAGTAAAACTAAAAGATGAGGGCTATGTTATCTCTGTTCTTGCTGATTTTTGTAAGGAGACCCTTTTGGGCAGGGCAAGAGCTAAAGAGGTCTCTCAAGGCGTTTATCCTGAAAAAACCGAGCAAATTAAGAGTTTTGCCCAATCATCCGTCATATCGGAACAGAGTGATACGCAGGTGTTCTTCAGTCCGGAATACACAGATTCAGAGACAGATACAAAGGATATCAGGACAAAACTAAAAGACGCTTTTTATGCAGGCAGTTATAAAAACAAATACTTGTTTTTTGAAGCGGGGGATGTTCTCCTTGTTATGGACCAGCATGCAGTCCATGAGAGGATAAGATACGAACTTTTGAAAAGACAATGGGAGAGCGGAGATGTGGATATACAACGGTTGTTAACACCGCTAATAATAAAGATAAATTACGAAGAGATGGTTGGCTGGGATGACGGCAAGGAAGTTTTGGAGACACTGGGTTTTATGACGACCAAATGGGATGCGGATTCTGTAGCGTTTCACAGTTTCCCTTGCGGGATAAAAAATCCTGAGACAGCTATAAGAAATATTCTGGCGGAGAAGAAGTTTAAGGAGTTTGATAAAGATACCCTCGCAAGAAAAGCATGCAAAGGTTCAATAACTGCTGGAGACAGAATAACAGAGAGAGAGGCAACGCATATAAAGAATGAACTTTTAAAGTGCGAGACACCCCTTGTATGCCCTCACGGGCGTCCTACAGTGGTAGAGTTTTCAGAGTTGTTTTTTGACAGGCAGTTTTCAAGATAAAAGATAAATAGATATAATATCAAAAGAAAAGTTTTATAATGTTTTTTTATCCGCTGTTTTTCTTAGTTCTTGGAAGGTTTATAGAATAGGCAAATACTTCTTTATCTCATACTCGTGGACTCTTTTTCTATATTCATCCCATTCTATCTTTTTAGCCGCTAATAGATTGGCGAACACATGTTCTCCCAATGTCTCCTTTAGCAGTTCACTTGACT
>JAAYXZ010000098.1 GCA_012515635.1 Elusimicrobiota bacterium | reverse complement strand
CCGTTCTTTTTCATCATCTCTCCCCTCCTTTGTCCTTCCCGCTCCGCAGAAAACAGGGAAGGAAGAATAAATTTTCCTTGACACTCCTCTTTTATTGTATCTCCATCGCAAGTTTTATCAGCGGTAAAAACAGGGCGGCAACAATAAAGCCCACCACCCCTCCCATACCTACAAGAAGAATGGGTTCCAACATGGCTGTCATAGCATCAACAGCGGCATCTACCTCGGCTTCATACGCTTCGGCTATCTTCTCAAGCATAGAATCCATCGCGCCTGTCTCCTCCCCTACAGCCACCATATTTGTCACCATCGTAGGAAAAACATTGACTCTCAACATAGGTCCTGATATCCCTTCACCTTCTCGCACCCTGTTTCTTATCTCGTTGATACCTTTTGAGATTACTTCATTTCCTGTCGTATCCCTTACTATCTGAAGCGCCTGTAAGATAGGAACACCGCTGGTAATCAGGGTAGCAAATGTGCGGGCAAACCTTGCCACAATGGTCTTTGAAATAACAGGACCGAAAACAACTATACGAAGTTTTAATAAATCTATGTAATATCTGGTGAATTTTATGCTGATAAGAACTTTAAAGAGAACAACAATCGCAACAATAAAAATGATAATCAAATACCATCTTTGCATCATTAATTCTGAAATCTTCATCAAAAAGAGCGTAGGACCGGGAAGTTCTCCCGCATCCATATCTGAAAATATTTCATTAAATGTCGGGACTATCTTTAACATTAAAAACATAAGTATACCCGTGGCAACTATCACTATAACTGTCGGGTAGGCCATTGCCGTTTTTATTTTGGCTCTTAATCTTGCTTCTTTTTCCATAAACTCTGCAAGACGGTTCAACACCGCCTCCAACGCTCCGCCTGCTTCACCAGCCCTTACCATAGACACAAATATCCTATCAAAACTCCTCGGATGCTTGGCAAGCGCCTCCGAAAAGAGCGCTCCGCTTTCTATGTCTTCCGCAACCTTGCCCAAAACTATATTCGCCGCCCCTTTTCTCTGCTCTCTGAGAACCCTTAACGCCCGTAAAAGCGGAAGACCGGAGCCGATAAGTGTTGCCAATTGTCTTGTGATAATCGTAAGCTCTTTTGTCTTGATTCTCATAGGACCGAAAGACAAAGATATTGACTTGCCTTTCGCTGATCTTTTTGCAGATGCTGTTTTTGCGGAAGCAGGTTGTTTGGCTCTCTCCCTTTTTACCGCAGAGCCGCCTCTTGCAGGAGATATGCTGGTAATATAATAGCCCATCCCTTTAAGTTTGGCTATCGCCTCCTGAATCTGCCCCGCTTCTATAGTTCCATTCACCGGTGAACCACCCGACTCCATAGCGCTATACTGAAACTGTGGCATACCTCTCTCCTTTTTACAATATTATCTCTTAATAACCGTGTATCTCTTTCGCAACCTCTTCCATAGATGTTATACCCGCATTTATCTTTTCAAGCCCATCTTCAAGCAATGTCCTCATCTTACACTCTTCTATGGCTATTTTTCTTATCTCGCCCAACGGACGCTTTGCAACGATTGCGTCCCAAAAAGGTTCTAACGGTATCAATATCTCAAATAACCCTATCCGTCCCTTATAGCCGCCCCTACAAAAAGGGCATCCCTTGGGTCTAAAAAATTTCATAGTGGAGGCATCCTCTTCCGTTAAACGCACCTCTAATAACTCCGCTTTTGTGGGTTTATACTCCTCTTTACATCTCGGACATAATACCCTTATTAACCGCTGCGCAACAACACCTTCTATGGTAGATGCAAGCAAAAACGGCTCTATCTGCATATCTATAAGCCGCATTATAGTGCTGGGAGCATCGTTGGTATGGAGTGTGCTTAAAACGATATGACCTGTTAATGATGACTGGATAGCCATCTGGGCTGTCTCAAGGTCTCTGACCTCTCCGACTAAAATGATATCAGGGTCCTGCCTGAGTATGCTTCTGAGACATCTTCCGAATGTAAGTCCTATCTTTTCTCTTATAGGCACCTGCACAGCCCCCTCCAGCATATACTCTACGGGGTCCTCAGTAGTAATCACCTTAACATCAGGGGTGTTGAGTTTTCTCAGCACAGCATAAAGTGTTGTGGTTTTCCCGCAACCTGTGGGTCCTGTGGCAAGTATTATCCCGTTCGGTTTTTCAATTAAAGTATCTATTTTATCAAAATTTTGCTTACTTAAACCAAGGCTCTCTAATTCAAAAATGGTTTTTGCTCTATCTAAAACTCTTACCGCAAGACACTCCCCGAACACAGTGGGAACGGTATTAATTCTTAAGTCCACAGCCCTGCCCATAACGGAGAGTTCAAGCCGGCCATCCTGCGGCAGACGTCTCTCAGCAATATCCATACCTGCCATAATTTTGAATCTACAGAAAAGCGCAAACGCTAATCCCTTTGGCGGATGGACAAGGTCATAGAGTATTCCATCTACTCTGTATCTCACCCTAAAATCATCCTCAAACGGTTCAAAGTGAAGGTCTGAAGCGTTATCTCTTACTGTCTGAAGAAGTATCAAATCAAAGAGTTTAATAACAGGGGGGAGAGAGGCAATCTCTTCAAGAGATGTAATTGTTGCATATTCACCCTGACTCGCTATGGAGTCCAACCCCTCCATTTCTTCAACATCTTGCGCCAGCCATTTGATAAGGTCGTCTATGGTCTCTATCTCTTTACCGTAATATGTCTCTATCGCCTCTTTTATTTCACTCTCTTCCGCAAGCACCATCTTTGTTTTGTATCCGAGAACGAAAGAGATATCATCCTGTATATTTAAGCTCAATGTATCGCCTACAGCAAGTGTCAGCAAATCTTTTTCAAGTTTTATCGGCACAACATTATATGTCTTGGCAAGCGCGGAAGGGAACGCTTCAATGGCTCTTCTGTCTATATTGATGTTTTTTAAATCTATCATATCTACACCCGCCTGGAGACTCAATACGCGCTTAAGGTCGCTCTCTTCAACATGTCCAAGGTCCACAAGGATTCTGCCCAGAAAATGACCCGATGTTTTTTGGATATCCAATGCTTCCTGCAGTTCATTCTCTGTAATAATTCCTTCCTGCAACAGCATTTGCCCTAAAAGCCGTTTTTCAGCCATTGTGGTTGCCTTCCATATTCATATCCGCCGCGCCCTCCGCTTCCAAATCAATCATTGTCTTATCTATAAGCCCTTCAGCCGCTAATTCTGCCTTTGCGGATTTCGGGTCATACGAATAAGTTAGCACATCCTCAAGATTAATTTTACCTTCCCTGAAAAGTTTCATTAAAAAGGAGTCCATTGTCACCATACCCATCTTACCGCCTGTCTGTATCTCTGATACAATCCTGTATGTCTTTCTCTCACGAATCAGGTTCTGTATGGAGTTGGTGGCAAACATAAGTTCAAATGCCGCAACTCTTCCCGGTTTATCCACTCTCTTAAGAAGAATCTGTGAAACAATAGCAAGCAGTGAAACAGACAACATAACCCTTATCTGTTCCTGCTGAGCAACAGGGAAAACGTTGACAATTCTGTCCACAGTTCTTGCAGCACCTGTTGTATGCAGTGTGGCAAAAACAATATGCCCTGTCTCTGCCGCTGTAATTGCCGCTTCTATAGTTGCAAGGTCGCGCATCTCTCCAACAAGAAAGACATCCGGGTCCTGCCTCAAACCCCTTCTCAACGCCTCTTCAAATGTCGGGACATCCACCCCCAACTCTCTCTGACTGATAATACACCTCTTATGGGTATGGTAATACTCCACAGGGTCTTCAATAGTAATAAGATGTCTATCAAGGTTTTGGTTTATCCAGTCAATCATTGAAGCAAGAGTGGTGGTCTTCCCGCAACCTGTAGGACCTACTACCAATATAAGCCCTCTCGGTCTTGTTAGCAGATACTTCATTGTTTTTTCATTTAGTCCTATCTGTTCAAATGTAAGAAACTTATAAGGTATCAACCTAAGGGACATCGCTATGTGCCCCTTCTCCTTAAATACGCTTACTCTAAATCTCGCAAGGTCCTTAAAAGCAAAACCAAAGTCGGTGCCCCCTATTTTTTGGAGTTCTTCCTGGTGTTCCCTTGAAGTAATGGCTTTCATATAATTGGTAGTATCCTCGGGAGTAAGAACTTCGTTTCCTATTTTTGTAAGTCCGCCATGCAACCGCAACATCGGAGGAAGCCCCACATTGATGTGCAAGTCAGCGGCATTCTCTTTTACCTGTAATTCAAGCAACTCCTCAATTCTTTTAGGCATCCTTGCCTCCTGTCACACTATAAACTTCTTCAAGTGTTGTTATTCCCTGTTTCACCTTACGATATCCGTCTTCCAGCATCAAACGCATTCCATTTTTGCGCGCAACAGCTCTTAACTCCGATGCGCCCGCTTTTCTTAATGTTAATTCCCTTAACTCATCATTCATTGCAAAAATTTCAAAGATACCCAATCTGCCGCGAAACCCGGTGAAATTGCATTCATTGCATCCCTTTGGTTTACATATATGCAGTTCTTCCCCTTCGGCCACCCTCAATTGTTTCTTCATATTTTCATCCGGTTCTGTACGCTCTTTGCAATAAGAGCAAAGAACCCTAACCAATCGTTGAGCCATAACGCCCTGAACTGAAGAGGCGATAAGGAAAGGAGGAACTCCCATATCTATCATACGCGTTATTGCTCCGGGAGCGTCATTGGTATGAAGGGTGCTGAATACAAGGTGTCCTGTTAAGGCAGCTCTTACAGCTATATCTGCGGTTTCAAAATCCCGTATTTCACCGACAAGAATAACGTCGGGGGATTGTCTTAAAAATGACCTTAATACATTTGCAAAAGAGAGCCCTATCTCCGAATTTACTGGAGTTTGGTTTATTCCCGGCATTTGATATTCAACAGGTTCTTCTACAGTCATCAGTTTCCTGTCCATTGTGTTTAACGCTTGTAAAGCCGCATAAAGCGTTGTGGTTTTTCCTGAGCCGGTCGGACCTGTTACAAGAACAAGCCCTGCTGAATACTTTAGTAGCCCTTCCCATTTATCAAGGTCATCAGATAAAAAGCCCAACTCTCCAAGCCCTTTCAACATAGCGGTCTTATCAAGAATTCTTAAAACCACACTCTCTCCATAAATGCCGGGCAGTGTGGATACACGAAAATCTATGGGCTTGCCGCCGATATCAAGCATTATTCTTCCATCTTGCGGCAGGCGTTTTTCTGAAATATCCATCTTTGACATTAATTTTATTCTTACTATAACCGCTTTCTCTATTCTTTTAGGGGGCGCCACAACCTCATATAACACGCCATCTATGCGAAATCTTACTCTGAATTTCTTCTCCATAGGCTCAAAATGTATGTCGCTTGCCCGTCGTCTCAATGCCTCAACAAAGACAAGGTTGCATATCTTAACAACCGGCGCCTGTAATGCAAGGGCTTCATCGTCCTCTCCCTCTACATCCGCCACTGGAAGGTCAAGGTCTATTGTAGCGCTACTTGCTTCCTGAAGCATCTGTGAAAGGTCTTCCATCGTCTCTCTGCCATAGTATTTATCCAATAATTGGTCCATTTCGGCAGGAAAAGTTATTATAACTTCCACATCTTTCATATCCTGACCACCCATAATTTTTTTAAAATAATCTGAAGCCAGTATGTTCATAGGGTCGTCAGAGACAAGTATAAATCTACCGTCTTCCCGTTTCTCCCAAGGCACAATTCTGTTATCTCTTGCTATTTTAGGGGGTATGGTAGTTAATAAATCTGTTGGGATTTCTCTTGGGGGGAGTTCTTTCTGGACTATCCCCAACTGGAAATAAAAGGAGGGGGATACTTCTCCAAACGGCAGCATACCTCTGTTTTGGAAAACTTCTTTAAGCGGGTTACCTGTTGCTTCTTGTTCTTCCAGCGCTAATTCTATAGCTTTTTTATCCCACAATCCAATATTAGAGATAATATTGATTACTTCCTTTTTTGTCGGCATTTTTTAATTTTACCCCTGAATAGTCTAAAAGTCAATTAACTAAACGCTCTTTTATCACCGTTATAAGACGTTCGGAGATGATGCTCTCTCTATTCAATAGCGCGCTATATCCAACTTTTTTTCATCAACTAACTGATGAGAGCAAGGCAACAGAGTTTTCTCTCAAAATTCTTCTTCCAAGGTCGGCAGGGATAGCAAGCGAATTGAACATCTCCAGCGTCTTTTGCTGGTCGGTCCAAGGCGAATCCGTGCCAAAAAGAATATATCTTTCAGGATGATTCATAATAATATCTCTTGCCCTGCCTTGGTCAAGAAATTCAAGGGAATAGGATATCTCCATATAAATCTCCTTCCCCAACAACAATCTCTCAACCTCGCCCCAGTCCTCCCAAGCCCCTAAATGCGTAGAGACCAGTTTAAGGGAGGGAAACGCATTTTTTATCTCTAATATCTTGGCAGGGTCCGCTTTGCGTATCCTCTCAAAAGCAAAATCAAAACCGGTATGCAACACTAAAATAAGGTTCTCTTCCGCCATCTTTTCATATAAAGGAAACATCTTCTTGTCATTGATGTTGAAATCCTGGTAGTAAGGATGCAGTTTTATTCCCGTGAATCCCCTCTGTTTTATTATTGCTATTCTATTAATTGCTTCAGAATCATCCGGATGGAATGAAGGAAACGGTATAATTCTATCATTTGTTATGGACTCTGACCACTTAAGTATCGGCTCAAATTGTGATGGCTTCGTAGCGATGGAGCATACAACGCTTGTCTCTATACCGCATCTGTCCATTGAACTCAAAAGAGAAGAGATTCTGCCATCTAATTGCGCAGGGACGTTCCCCTCTCTCTCCAGATGTCCTATCGCCTTTTCTGCGAGAACATCAGGAAAAGCATGCGTATGAAAATCAATAATTCCCTTCATTTTTCATCTCAAAAGTTCTGCTGAAAAGATATTGTCCAGCCCCAAAATACAATAAGGGTCAAAGGTTTTTTTTATTTTGGCCATCTCTCTTAAACCTTCCGCCCCCAACATAATCCCAAGCCACTTATGTTTGATTTTACCGATTCCATGTTCTGCTGCAACTGTGCCACCCAGCAAAAGCACTTTTTTCACACATATCTCATATATCTCTTGCGCCCGCATCTTCTCCTCATCAGAAGAAGGAAACAGGTTAAAATGCAGGTGGTTTTCCCCTATATGCCCAAAAAGAATAGAGCGCATCCTTTCGTTACGCATAATACCTTTATAAAACCCATACATCTCCGAAAAACTGTCTTCGGGAACAGCCATATCCATTGCTACCTTGACAATACCTATCTTCTTAAAATAGGCATTTATATTCTCCGGAAGCCGATGCCGAAAATCAATAAGTTTATCGTAATTTGTTCTGTCTTCCGCAAGAACGGTATCCACTGCATTATATCTCTCCGCAATATTAAGCCATCTCTCCATCTCTTCTGTTGTGGACACACTCTCCGCATATATTGCGCAGGTATCGTCAGGAATAAAAGGAAAGTCGTTCTTTAAAAACTTTAAACTGCCCTTATCAAAAAACTCCAGAGAAAGAAGGTTCTCCCCGCATATTCGCTTGATTTCCTGTATTTTCTGCGGTATATCCTCCTCGTCTTTTAGGAAAACAATCACAATAAATCTTGAAGAAAGCGCTTTTATCAATGAGACACCAACCTCTGTAATCACGCCGAGTGTCCCTTCTGAACCTATTAAAAGTTCTATGCCATCCATCCCCTCCCGTGAAAAATATCCTGCAGAACATTTTACAGGCGGCGTCCTATAAGAGGGAAGCGGTATTTGAAGAAGCCCGTAATCCACTATGCCGTCTTTTTCTCTTATAGCCCCTCTCTCTACTTCCAGTATCCTGCCGTCGGTAAGAACCATCCTGATTTTTTTTACATATTTGCGGGTGGGACCGAACCTGAAACTATATTCTCCTGAAGCGTTAGTTGCAACATTGCCTCCTATGAAAGCAGTCCTTTCCGTGGGAAACGGAGGATAAAAGAGACCATCATCTTCTATTACGTTCAGAAAATCATTTACTATAACGCCTGCCTGCAATACTGCCGACTGCTGTTCTTTGTCTACTTTAATTATCCTGTTGAATCTCTCCATAGAGACAATAACCCCTTCCTTTGGTATCCGCCCCCCCACAGTCCCGGTACCACCGCTGGAAACAGTAATAGGCACTCCGTTGTTTGCGCATTCCGTCAAAAGAGATACAAGGTCTGCCTCATTTTCAGGGATATACAGTTTTTCAGCAGAGCCCTCCCTGAAATTTGATGCATCTTCAAGATATGTAAGTATCTCTGTTCTTCCTTCTTTTATTATCATGCTTTATATCCCTATTAATGTTATTTTATTTTTATTGCACAGGTTTATTGTCTTTGCAATATCAAATATAATGGTCTTGCCCGCCTCAATGGCTAAAACCCTACCCCCTGCCTCTTTAAGAATCTCTATAGTACGGGGACCTATTACAGGTATATCAAATCTTTCATCTTTGTCCTTTCCCGCCGTTTTAACCACCGCAAAGGCATTGCAATACATCCCCGCCCGTCTTATCATCTCATCGGTCCCTTCCACTCCCTCCACCGCAATTATCATGCCTTGCTTCACCGCCACAGATTGACCTATCCTGTATTTCATAATATCTGATAACAGATGGACGCCTGTGTTTACATCGTTTGCTTCAGTTTTATTTAAAGAAGTCTCTGTATATGTTTTTTTCTCCGCAAGTTCTTCCTGTAAAATCTCTGTAAGCGGCATAACTTCTATATTTTCAGTTTCAAGAAAAGCGATTATCTTTTTTAGGATTCCTTCACCGGATAACGGCTCTTCTCCTTGTAAAAAGATGTCGGAAGACGAATGAATATCCTTGAAAACAATCTCCGCGGGAACTCTCCCTATAAAAGCCAGTTTCGTTATCTCTTGTTTTTTAAGATATGACAGAATACCCTTGATATCTCCCGGCTGGAAAACTTGCGTGTGGACAGAGCCGCCGGAAACAAAAGAAAAAGAAAAGACATTGATTCCCTTGTCTTTGAGTTTTTTATAGACATACCCGGATAGTTCGTTGTCGCTTACAAAGAGCCCTATAATCTGTTTTGGTGTATGCTCTCTTTCCTTTTTTACTTCTGCCATCTTCTTTTCTTCCTTTATTCCGCAATTCTTACTCCGTAATACTTCTCGCAGAGACATAAGTATTATTTGGCGATACCGCGGCTGGATTCTTTTATAAAACCCATAATATCATTTCTTTCTTCTGTCTCTTCCATCTTTTCCAACTCTGCTATTGCCTCTGAAACATTGAGTCCAGAACGGAAGCATATCTTATATATCTCTTCTATGTGCATTATCTTTTCGGAAGAGAACTCTCTCCTTTTTAATCCTGTCTTGTTCACCCCGCATGGGACAGCAGGATGACCGTCCGCAACTACATAAGGGATTATATCCTTAGTTATTTTTGAACATCCGCCTATAATAGAATGCTTTCCTATTTTACAAAACTGATGTATCCCGACGAGTCCTCCTATTATTGCAAAATCATCCACCACTACATGCCCTGCAAGTGTCCCTCCGTTTGCTATAATGACATTGTTTCCTATAAAACAGTTATGGGCAATATGGACATACGCCATAAAAAGATTATCATCTCCTATGGTTGTGCTCTCTCCCTCCGAGGTGCCTGTATTGATTGTAACAAACTCTCTTATTGTGTTTCTTTTCCCTATTTTAAGGTATGTTTTGCCGCCTTTATATTTTAAGTCCTGCGGAATACTGCCTATAATCGCCCCTGAAAAAATACGGCACCCCTCTCCTATCTCGGTATAGCCCTGTATATGCACATACGGGCCTATTTTACACCCCTTATGAATAGTGGCATTCCCTTCAATAATTGTATAGGGACCTATCTCCACCGATTCATCGGGGTCTATAAAAGCCTCAGGAGAGATAATCGCAGAAGGATGTATCTTTGCCATATTTGAATATTTCCATATTTATTGGTTTTGAAAGGCCATGCTATTCATCTATGATGGTGGACATAAATGTCCCTTCTGCTACAATGCTTCCGTCAACAAATGCCTTTCCTTCAAGACGCGCAATCTTTCCCTTCGTCTTCAAAAGTTCCACTTGTAAAATAAGTTGGCAGCCGGGTCTAACCGCTTTTCTAAATTTCACGTTTTCTATGCTCATAAAGTATGCAAGTTTTCCCCTATTTTCTTCTCTGTGAAGCATTAACACACCCCCCACCTGCGCCATTGCTTCTACTATCAATACCCCGGGCATTATAGGTTTACTGGGGAAATGTCCCTGAAAAAACCACTCGTTTATACTTACTGTTTTAATCCCAATTGCCTTGATATCATCTAATTCAACTATCCTGTCCACAAGCAAGAACGGATACCTGTGCGGGATAATCTTACATATATCCTCCGAATAGAGGATCCCATTTTCGTGAAAAACCATCTCTTTCAAATCTGTTGTCTCTTTCTCCTGAAGCAGTTTCATCTTCTTAATAAACTTTGTATTTATTGAATGTCCGCTCTTTATCCCTATTATATGCCCTGCTATATGGCTTCCGAAAAGGGCTATATCACCTATTAAATCGCTTATTTTGTGTCTGACCGGCTCATCCTCAAATCTAAAACGATTATCTATGGGACCTTTGTTTTTATCAATTACCAGTGTGTTTTTATAGTCGGAACCTTTGCCTAATCCCATCTTCTTCAGTGGTTCAATCTCTTCCTTCATACAGAACGTCCTTGCAGGAGCTATCTCCTTTTCATATATCTCGGGCGTAATAGGGTAAGAGGCATATTGGGCGCCGAGAGTAGTTGATGGATAATCAAGGATATAAGAGACCCTTAATTCATTTGATGGCAACACAATTATATGGGTATTGTTCTCCGATAGATAGAGGGGGTCCTTTACCACGAAGATTTTCTTTTTTTTATTCAACGGCTTGATTCCCGCCTTCTTTATAACATCAACAAAAGGTCTGGCGCTTCCATCCTGCCCCGGACACTCGCTCCCTTCTATTTCAATCAATATATTATCTATCTGCATTGAATACAGAGCAGAGAGAAGATGCTCAACTGTATGAATCTGTATTCTTTCGTTGCCTATAGATGTTCTTCGGGGAAATTTTTTTGTGTCAAGCAGATTCTCTATAACAGGCTTTATTGTTTCAGTCCTGCTACCGTTCTTCTTCATAAAGGCAATACCTGTATCTGCAGGTGCGGGATGAAAAAACAACTTGCTCTTCTCTCCTGTATGAAGCCCTATACTTTCAATCTTTGCGTTCCGCTCAATGGTTTTTTGGTTATTCTCCATATAGTTCCATTATCCTTTTTTCCATTTTTTCTATTTTTTCTTCCAGGTATTTAATCTTCTCTATTAACTCAGGGTTTCTTCTTGAATATGCTTGTATTCTCATATCTTCCCACTTTTCTCTGGCAGGGAAACCGGTTACATGAACATTGGACGGCACATCCTTTGTTACTCCCGCCTTTCCTCCTATAATAGCATTATCGCCCACAGTAACATGCCCAATAATTCCTGCCTGCCCTGCTACTATTACATTCTTCCCAACTACTGTACTGCCGGATATACCAACTTGCGCTACTACAATAGTGTTTTCCCCTATATAAACATTGTGGGCTATCTGGACAAGATTATCTATTTTTACCCCGTTACCGATATCTGTCTTATCAAATCTTGCTCTATCTATGGTAACATTGGAACCAATTTCAACATCGTCTCCTATCACAACAGTCCCTATCTGCGGTATCTTATGATGAGCGCCTTTAACAGTAGCAAAACCGAATCCATCTCCTCCTATAACCGTGCCGGGATGTATTATAACCCTGTTTCCTATCTTCACTCTTTCCCTTATTATTACATGCGGATAAATAAGACATTCTTTCCCTGTTTTTGTATAATGCCCTATATATACACAGGCGCCTATGACAGAACCGTCACCTATCTCAACATTGTCTTCTATGACTGCATAGGGCTGGACAGAGACATTCTTGCCCAAAACAACATTCTTGCCTATGATAGCCGTCTTATCTATCCCTGGATTAAACATTACAGGCTCAGGTCCCACTATAGCCATTATTTTTGCAAACGCCAATGAAGGGTTATCTACCTGTATAAGGGATGCATCCACTGTGTTGCTAATATCCCTCGGTACAAAAACAGCAGATGCTTGTGTGGACTTTAACAAAGGTCTATATTTATTGTTCGCTATAAATGTAATCTCTCCGCTTTTGGCTTCTTTTATGCCAGAGACCCCAGTAATTACAGCGTCCTCTTTCCCCACAATTACGCCGCTTACAATATCAGCAATCTCCCTTACTGTAAGTTTCACTTGTTATCTCCGGTCTTCTTGCTATTCATGATTTTTATTATTTCATTCGTGGTATTGGTTACATTTTCTCCAACATACAGAAGAGAAGTTGAAGGGAATATCATTGTATATTTGTTTTTCTCTCCGTAAGCCCACACCTCTTTTTTTATCTCTTCTACAACCTTTTCCGTCTCTTGCTGTTTTTCGTCCATCTTTGTCTTAAATTCGCTTAGAGCAAACGAGTATTCCTGCATCTTTAACTTTAACTCTGCTTCTTTTTTTATCCTTTCCTCCGGCTTCATTAAGTCCCGTTTCTGCTCATAATCTGTCTGAATCTTTTTTATGCTTTTCTCCAGTTCAGAGACCTTTATAACCTCTTTATTAAAGACCTCTTCCAATTTAATCGCTTTGTTATACTTATAGTAAACTTCTTTTATATCAACAAAACCAAATTTATCCGTGTCTGCAGAAGCAATTCCCAAAAATATCACACCCGCTATCAAAAATTTTGCAATTTTTTTCACTAACAAATCCATTGTTACCCCCTGTATTATTGTTTTTAAAACCCAACCCACATACCTACATGCCACCTGCCTTCCGACTCACCATCTTCTTTGTCAAGCGCATATCCATAATAAATCTCAAGCGGCGCATTAAGGACAGGGATTACTATCTTAACCCCTGCGCCCACACCCTTCCGTAGTTCGTTTATATTGTTCCAGTCCTTCCACACATTGCCTGCGTCAAAGAACAGGACACCTTTAAGTATATCCTGATATAATGGATATATCAACTCAAAGTTCTGGGCAAAGATTGCCTGACCACCAAGAGCAAAATCGCCTGACTGCGGTCCCAAACTTCTCTCCTTGTATCCTCTTACTGTCCCTATGCCCCCGCCAAAAAATCTTTCATATATAGGCACATCGCTCATATCTCCCGTTGCCTCTACAGCGCCTGCATAAGTTTTACTATGAAACACCGTTTTACCAAAGGGATGATAAATATCATTCACCAGAACAGGTTTTATAAAACTGATGTCTCCGCCAAGAACATCTCCTGCATATTCCATAGATAATTCCGATATAACTCCGCTGTTGGGCACCCTTTGCCTGTCCGCAGAAGAAAAACGGAATGTGCCTGTAATACTTTTTTTGAGGTAGTCCCCTTCCTGCCCTATTATAGGGTCTATATCGGATAGAGATATCTCCTCTATTACCCCTGTAAACCCCAAAGAATATTTTTCCCATCTTCTGCCTATCCGCAATGCGCCGCCTATCCTTTCATCCGTATAATCCGTCCACATCCGCCTTGTCCTGTATAAATCTGTTCCCAACCATACCGGCTTATCAAGAAAATACGGCTCTGTAAAACTTAATCTATAATTATCCGACTGAGTCCCAAATTGTGTCATTAGAGACCAGTTCTGCCCGCCTCCCACAAAACTGGGTGAGCCCGTAATATTGAAATTTGACTGGGTAATATTTATCATTCCGACAAAATCATCAACACTACTATAGCCGCCCCCTATAAGAAACATTCCTGTCTTTGCTTTCTCCTCTACTTCAACCACAATATCTGCGGTTTTAGTTCCTGTGAATTCAGGATATATATTTATTGTATCAAAATAATTCAGGTCATAAAGGTTATTGAAACTCTTCTGAAGTTTCTCGGAAGTAATTTTGTCCCCCGGGGATACCTTCACCTCTCTGCGGACCACCTTGTCCTTGGTCTTGTAATTCCCTCTTATTATTATCTCTCCTGCAGAATATACCTCGCCGGGCTCTATGAAATATATAACATTTATAAACTCAGGCGCTACCCCGGCTATCGGTATCTCGTTAACTCTCACTCTGAGATACCCCTTATTTACATAAAAGACGGATAGGTTTTTAATGTTCTCATCTGCAAGTTTCCTATTAAAGACATCTCCGTTCTTCTTGAGGGATAGATTCTTTATTAACTCTGTTGCTTCCGCCAATAACTCCCCTTCAAATTTTATTTCGCCCAGATAAAATCTATCTCCCTCTTCTATTGATATTTCAAGTTGTAAACCCTTCGCCTTTTTATCAATAACTGCCTCTCCTCCCGCTTTTATATTCAAAAACCCTTTCTCTCTATAGAACCTTTCTATCATTTTTATATCTTGTTCAAGTATTTCGGGTCTGAAACTCCCTTTTAGAAAAGGCATCCTCCGCTGTTTAATCTTCATCAGTCCTCTTAACTGATTGCCGGAGAACGCATTATTACCTTTGAATATAATTCGGGACACATTTTGCCTTCCCTGTTCATTTATTAGAATATTCAGAAACACTTCTTCTTCCTTCTCTAACACATCGTAGTCAACTTCTACAAAATAAAACTGTTTTTCTTTGTATTTTGTCTTTATCTGTTCAATTCCGGAGAGCAATTTTATCTCATTAAGGATATCCCCTTTATTTACTTCAAGAAGACCTATCAATTCTTTAACTTTAAAAACTCTATTCCCCTTAAAATGCACTCCTTGAATCACAGGGTTTTCAACCACTGAAATTTTTATCACTACACCCTTCTCACCGCTCACTACATCATAACTGACATTAGAAAAAAATCCCGTCTCCGCTATTTTTTTTATGTCTTCCCTTACAAACCCTTCATTAAACTGTCCTCCGGGTTTCATTTTCATAAGTGTCAATATCTTCTCTTTGCTTACATTTTTATTGCCTGAAATCTCTACATTGTTAATAATTTCCTGCGAAAACAGCATAACCGAATTAAGCAAGAGGCACAGTAGCAGAATCTTTATTTTTTTCAAGGGTCTCTCCTTTCTTTATAGGTTTAAAGGTGAGTTTATCTTTTTTATGGTCATAATCCACAAGAATCGATGTATCTTCTGGATGTTTATCCTTCAATATCTCCTCTGAAAGAGGGTCTTCCAAGTATTTAGATATCGCTCTTCTTAAAGGCCTTGCCCCGAACTCAGAACTTGTGCCTTTTTCAATAAGAAAATTTTTCGCCTTTTTGGATATATTGATTTTAACCCGGCGTTCTTTCATTCTTTCCCTTACCTTTGAGAACTCAATATCTACAATTTGATACAAGTGTTCCTTTGTCAAAGAATGGAATATTATTGTCTCATCCAACCGGTTTAAAAACTCGGGTTTGAACTTATGTCTTACCTGTTCCAATATTCTTTCATACATATTCTCATAGACATTTTTTTCTTCCTGCTGAAATCCAAGAACCGACTTATTTTTGAAGATTTGCGTTCCCAGATTAGATGTCATAATAATAACTGTATTCTGAAAATTAACGCTCCTGCCAAGCCCGTCTGTCAGCCGTCCGTCTTCCAAGACCTGAAGAAGTATGTTAAACACATCTTGATGCGCCTTCTCTATCTCATCAAACAATATAACACTATACGGTCTTCTTCGCACCCTTTCCGTGAGTTGTCCGCCCTCTTCGTATCCGACATAACCGGGAGGCGCCCCTATCAAACGGCTAACAGAAAATTTCTCCATATACTCAGACATATCTATCTGAACTAATGCATTCTCATCTCCGAACAAGAACCGTGCAAGCGCTTTTGCGAGCAGGGTCTTTCCCACACCGGTAGGACCGAGAAACAGGAAACTACCTATGGGGCGTTTTATGTCTTTCATTCCCGCCCTTGATCTTCTTATAGACCTACTTATTGCTGAAATTGCTTCGTCCTGCCCTATAACCATTCTATGAATCTCTGTCTCCATATCTAAAAGACGGTCTTTCTCCCTTTTACATATCTGCGTGACAGGAACGCCCGTCCATTGCGATACAACCTCTGCGATGTTCTTATCCGCTATTATCTTCTTCTCTTCAGGAATAAGTTTTTCCCAATTTGTCTTTAGATAATTCAGCCGATTTTTGTATTCCCTTTCTTTATCTCTCAAAGCAGCGGCTTTTTCATAATCCTGTTTCTTTATGGATTCTTCTTTCTCCTCCGTAATCTTTTTAATTGCTTTTGCAACTTTTTCTATCTCTTCAGGAGGATTATATAGTTTTAACCTATGACGGCTGGCGGCTTCATCTATTAAATCAATCGCTTTATCAGGAAGAAATCTTTCTGTTATGTATCTATCGCTTAAAATAGCGGCTGATTCAATCGCTTCATCTGATATTTTCACATTATGATGTATCTCATATTTTTCTTTTAAACCTTGTAAAATCTCTATGGTCTCCTCTACAGACGGAGAATGAACCATTACCGGCTGAAATCTCCTCTCCAACGCGCCATCTCTTTCTATATATTTTCTGTATTCGTCAAGGGTTGTAGCCCCTATACACTGTATCTCCCCTCTGGAGAGTGACGGCTTTAGAATATTTGAAGCATCTATTGCGCCCTCTGCCCCCCCCGCTCCGACAAGGGTATGAATTTCGTCTATAAAGATAATTACATTGCCCGAATTTCTTATCTCATCAAGAATCGCTTTCATTCTTTGTTCAAATTCCCCCCTGTATTTCGTTCCCGCTATCATACCGGGAAGGTCTATCATTATTATCTTTCTGTCTTTAAGGATTTGGGGGGCTTTGCCCGAGACAATTTTCTCTGCAAGTCCTTCAACGATAGCGGTCTTGCCAACCCCCGGCTCACCCAAAAGAACGGGGTTGTTTTTCTTTCTTCTGCACAGAATCTGCATCACTCTCTCTATCTCCGGCTCCCTGCCTATGACAGGGTCTAATTTCCCCTCTGTTGCGAATTTTGTAAGGTCCCGTCCAAAAGTTTGAAGAGCGCTAATCCTTGTTCTTTGAGAGGTAGCGGATGGCGCCTTGCCATATCCTTGCCATTTCTGCTCACTATCCAAACTAATCTCTTCAAATGCCTCACGAACATTTCTAAGCGTAACTCCGTACGCCTTAAGCACTTTAGAAGGAACGGTCTCCTCCGCCCCTACAGCGCCAAGCAGTATATGTTCCGTGCCTACATAGTTATGCATATAAAACTGCGCTTCTTTAACCGCCAGTTCAAGCACTCTTTTAGATTGAGGACTCAAAGGAATTTCCCCCACATAGACAGAAACACCTATTTTCATGCTCCTCTCTATCTGTTGTTTTAGTTTCGCAAAATCAATTCCTATTTGGTGCAGAATAGATGCCCCTATGCCTTGGTTGTCATCCAGCATAGCAAGTAGAATATGCTCGGGCTCAATTCTGTTATGTCCGTATTTAAGCGCCTCTTTACGAGCGACATCCAAAAGCGCTTTAACTCTCTCTGTAAATCTTTCAAACATCTTTCTTTTCCTCAGAAATTTTTTTCTGATAGTTCTTTATCACTTATTTTTCCTCTTTTTTACCTTATATTATACCTTTTTTTCCGAATTTTTGCCAGTTTTATTCGTATACTAACACCCCTTCAGACATTGTTAAAAAAGAATACTCTTTTCTTATCTTATTAGTTACTTCTCCTGACTTGCCCGTCCCTATTATTCTGCCGTCAAGAGATATAACAGAAACTATCTCCGCAGCAGTGCCTGTCAGAAAACATTCGTCCGCTGACCATACATCGCATCTTGTTATATTTCTCTCCCGCACTTCCATCCCTATCCCTGCGGCTATATCAATAACGGTGTTTCTTGTGACTCCTTCAAGCGTTCCCGCTGAAACAGGCGGTGTAGTTAAGCATCCCCCGGAGATAATAAAGATATTCTCTCCAGTGCATTCACTTATATATCCTTCATGGTTAAGCATAAGACCTTCGGAAGCCCCTGCATTGTTCGCCTCTATCTTAGCCATTATATTGTTAAGATAATTTAAGGACTTTACAGACGGGCTAACTGTTTCGGGAAGATTCCTTCTGGTTGCCACTGTTACAACATCCAGCCCCTTTTCACATATATCTGCCGAATATAACTCTATCTTGCTGGCTATAATAAAGAGCGTCGGAATCTTACACTTTTTCGGGTCAAGCCCTAAATCGCCCACCCCTCTGGTAACAACTACTCTTATATAACTATCTTTTAATTTATTCGCGCGAACGGTCTGAACAATCGCATCTTTCAGTTCAGAGAACTCAAGCGGAATATTAAGCATTATCGCATTAGCAGATACATAAAGCCGTTTGAGATGTTCATCCAATTTAAAGATTCTGCCATTATAACTCCTAATTCCCTCAAAGACACCATCGCCATACAACAGCCCATGGTCAAAGACAGAAACCTTTGCTTCTTTTTCAGGTATTAACCTGCCATTAAAGTATATAAGCAATCCCATATTCTTCACTCCTTTATAACTACTTTATGTTTTCTATTTCTCCTTGGTTTAAATATACTACTTTTGTAGCAAACTGTAAAAATGTTTCATTGTGAGTCCCTATAAAAAATGTAATCCCTTTTTTCTCATTAAGATTTTTCACAAAATTAAAAAACATCTCTGACGATTTTTTGTCAATACTGCCTGTTGGTTCATCTGCAAAGATTATCTCTGGATTACATACTAAACTTCTGCATATAGTAACCTTCTGCATCTCTCCGCCTGAGAGATGGGATGGATATGCATCTTTCCTATTACGCAAATTAAACTCTTCAAGGAGTTTCTCCGCCGCTTCATAATAACTCCTGATTCTTCTGTATGACTTCTCCTTTATCCATAAAGGAAGCATAATATTCTCCACTACCGTCAGTTCCGGTATAAGATAAAAGAACTGAAAGATAAAACCAAAAGTACTGTTCATTATCTCACATCTTTCCCTCTCCTTTAGTTTATTTATATCCCTCCCATCAATATCAACGGTTCCTTCCGTTGGAACATCCAGAAGCCCAAGCATATTTATAAGCGTCGTCTTGCCTGAACCGGAGGGCCCCATTACAACTACGATATCCCCTTTATTTACCTCTATGCTCACATTCTTTAAGGCGGTTATCCCTTTGGAATACTCTTTTGTTAGGTTTTTACCTGTTAATTTATCCATTTCTTATCGCCTCATTCGGATTCAACCTTGCTGCCCGCCTGGCAGGATACACACTGGCAAGCAATACAATCACAAGAACAGTAATTACTATCCATAATATATCAAAAAAAGCAATCTCTATGGGGAGACGGGATAAGTCATATATAAATTCAGGGAGTTTTATAAACTGATACTTTTTGAGAATATAAGCAAGAATACCGCCTGTAACAAGACCATAGATTAATCCCTTTCCTCCAAGTATCAACCCCTGATAGATAAATATCTTCTCTATCTCTT
>JAAYXZ010000097.1 GCA_012515635.1 Elusimicrobiota bacterium | reverse complement strand
CTTCTCTTTGTAACAGTTTTCCCCTTTTTAGGGCTTTCTCCATTGACAGGTAGACATCTCCACATTTTAAGTCAACTATATTTTTCTTAGCTATAAAGAGAACATCATAACCCTGTATTATATCCTTCTCCAAAATGCGGTATGACTCTCTGGGGAGCCGCCTTGCCCTATTCCTTTTTACACTATTTCCGACTTTTTTGCTTGCTAAAAAGGCCCTCCTGCAATAAGAAAGGCCGTTTCTTCTGTATATCAGTATCAAGCTTCTTTCTCTAACAGACTTTCCTTTATTGTATAGTGCAGAGAAATCTTTTTTATTTCGAAGCACATCTATTTTCAGCATGCCCTCTCCTTTTGAGAGTAAAACGCCGGACCTCTATGTGTAAAAAAGACCACTTTTGCGGTCTTTAAGCTGTGAGAGTTTTTCTCCCTCTCAATCTTCTTCTCTTCAGAACGTTTCTCCCGCCCTTTGTGCTCATTCTTTTTCTAAAACCGTGTTCTTTGCTTCTTTGTTTTTTCTTGGGTTGGTATGTCCGTTTCATAGCCTATACACCTCCTCTTTTACATTTTTGAAAGTGGCTGAATTCCATCACTTTCGTGTACAATTGCCAATTGATTATACATTTTGATATAGTAATTGTCAAACTCTTTTTACGCCTCGGTAAAACACCGACCGTTCTCAATTGTAAAAATACTTTTATTCGGCAAACCCGTCCATAGCGATTCCTTAGTCTCTGCAGTTGTAATAAAAATCTGCACATCAGAAAAAGATTTAAGTAGAAATTCCTGTCTTGCTTCATCAAGCTCTGACAAAACATCATCCAGTAGAAGTATGGGGGATTCTTTTTTCTCTTCTTTTATTATCTCTATTTCCGACAGTTTAAGGGAAAGGGCTGCTGTTCTCTGCTGTCCCTGAGATCCGAAATTCCGTAGGTCTATTCCATCTATAGTTATTTTAAGATCATCTCTGTGCGGCCCGGATGATGTTGACCCTGTCTTCAGGTCTCTGTTTCTGTCCCTCTTAAGCCTCTTTTCAAAATCCGCAACAAGTTCTTCTCTACTCTCTTTAAAAGAGATTGAAGCCTCGTAGTATATATCTATTTCTTCCTTTCCCTCTGTAATATCATTTTGAATTTTTTTACTGATAATTTTAATTTTATCAACGAACTCCGTTCTATCCCTTATTATTCTGCTTCCGTATTCAACAAGAGTTCTATCCCATACTTCCAGAAGTTTTTCTTCTACTTTTCCCTGTTTTAAAAAAGTGTTGCGCTGCATCAGCGCCTTTTTATATCTTTGAAGGTTGCTGTAATATACAGGCTTTAGCTGACAAAGTTCCCTGTCGATGAATTTTCTCCTTCGCTCCGGTTCATCTTTTACAATTCTCATATCCTCCGGAGTGAATGAAACCAAATATACATTATCCAATATATCCTTACTCTTTTTTGCCTTATATCCGTCTATTATAAGGCTTTTACCGATTTTAGAAATAATAATCTCCATACTTCTCTCGGTATTGTTTTTTATGTAGGTGCATCATGCAGTTGAATAAT
>JAAYXZ010000096.1 GCA_012515635.1 Elusimicrobiota bacterium | reverse complement strand
TTAGCAAAACTTGGATGGTATGAATACAAAGAAGTGTGGGGAAAATTATAACGTTAAACAAGGAGATAAAATGGAACGGAAATGGATAAACATCCTATTAGTCTTATGCTTAATCCTATGCATCTTAACCGCACATTATAAACGGGCTTACATCAACGAAAGGAAAACGCTGATAGAGACACAGGAATTACTGTTGAGGTATACGGAAACATACGATTGGGGTTTATAAAACACATAGAGAAATAATACTTGACAAAGATGAAAAACTATTTTATAATATCAAAGAAAGGAGGTGATACAATATGGAAAATGTGTATGATGTGATTAAAAGGATTTTAGATAATCAGGATGTTAGCGTTGAGTTTAAGAAAGCCATATCAGGTGGCAAATGGAAAACTAAAAAAGAGGAGGGCGAAAATGGAAAAGATAATATACGAAAGTAAGGACTATACTATTAAATTTAATGCCGCTAACCATAGATACACGAAAGAGACAGAGGGCAAAAAAGAAAGCGTGCCCTCCGTATCTTCTATCCTTGGGCTGCTGGATAAACCTGCTATACTCTACTGGAGTATAAAAAAGACGGTTGGGTATATAGGGGAACATCTGCCAGAATTAAGGGCGGCAGGGTTGACGGAAGACGGGGCGTTGGAGATACTGAAAAAAGCAAAGGAATTTGCCAACGAACAGGCGAAAGAACAGGCATATATAGGGACACAAGTTCATAAACTTTTACACCAGTATTTACTTGGGGAGAAAGTTTATGAGAACGATTTAGACGAAAAGGTTTTGAACGCATACACAGGGGCAATAGAGTGGTTGAAAGACGTTAATTTTCAACCTTTGGGCGTAGAACGGAGCGTATATCATCCCATCCTTGAATATGCAGGAACTTTGGACACATACGGGACGGCGAGAGATAAAACCATTCTACTGGACTGGAAAACAACTGATATATGGAAAGAGAAAAACGGCAAGGTATACTATACCGAACAGCCCTATACAGAGATGAAAGTCCAACCCGTTGCCTACGCAGAAGCGTTGGCAAATATGAAGGAAGGGTTGAAAATTGACGAGGTTTGGGTTATACGCCTTGATAAGAATACAGGCAAGGCAGAACCATACTTAATAGAAGGAAGCGAAAGAAGTGCCTGCTGGAACGTCTTCTTGGGGTTGTTAGACATTAAGGCAGGACTTAAAGATATTAAACAAAATACTTATAAGGGAGGTGGTAAATAATGGCAGACATCATATTAAAAGACACGGAAAAAATCGTGGTATCTAAAAATGAGTTCGCAGGTAGAGAGTATATCCATATCCGTAAGTTTTTTAAGAACGGAGAGGAGTGGCTACCTACAAAGAAAGGCATCTCTTTAGAAAAGAGTATTATGGGTAAAGTAATTGAACATCTTTTGACAGAAATGGAGGGTTAAAATGGAACAAAAAAAACAGCAGGAAAAGAGGGGGTTTTTGGCAACCTATCATCCAGAGGAAAGCACGAAACTCAAAGGACTTGCAGAAGACTTTCATAAAAGCGGTATGTTTTCTCATATAAGGAATACCGCCCAAGCCTTTGCTATTGTTGAGTATGGCTATGAGTTGGGCATACCACCGATGGCATCCCTACAAGGTATGGCGGTTATCAGCGGGAAATTGTGTGTAGAGGGTAAACTTATGTTAGCCCAATACATCAAGGCAGGTGGAAAGTATATCGTCAGAATAAGGACAAAGGAAGCATCTCAAATTGAGTGGTCTTATTCAGGTAATCGTGGCATCACTGATTTTACAATACAGGATGCCCAGAGAATTGGGCTGCTCACAAAGGATAATTGGAGAAAATACCCCGAAGAAATGTTGTTCTGGCGTAATGTTGCAAAGGGTGTCAGGGCATACGCACCTGATGTGCTTCTTTTCGCACAAACCATAGAGGAGGCAAGCGAGGGTGAGATGGTTGAGGTTGGCGATATTACAAGCAAACCACTAAGCCCGGGGGCTACAATAACAGAAAATCTTAAGGTTGATGAAAATATTATTGATGTCGAGGCGGTGGGGGTGGCGGAAAGTCCAACGACAGATGATACTGACGAACAAGTCCGTGGGTTAAAGTTAATACAAAGGATACATATCATAAAGAAAAACAAAGGACTTGGAAATCAGGCATATCAGGAACTGATAAGCGAAATACAAGAGGGTGCTAAATCATCAAAGGACTTAACGCTTGAACAAAAGGAAGAACTCTTAAACGCCTTGCAGGAGTTGCCTGACGCAGAAGAAAATACCGCTTGATAGGTAAATATATGGGGGGGTATAATATAGTATGCTGAAAATTAAAACAAGGTTTTCGGGGGTAGGGGCTACACCCTCCCTATACGGACAAAGTCCGTATTTTAGCCACCTACCCCTATCTTATGGGAGGAACTATGAAATGGTTTAAGCATTTAGCAGATAGCCATAATGACCCTGACTTAAATGTAGCACGAGATAAGTTTGGTGATATGGCGGTAGCAGTATTTTGGATAACTATGGAAATATACGCAAAAGAGTTTGAACATCTGAACGAAAATAACGACGGATTTATAAGAGTTTCTTTCACGGATTTTAAGAGAAAGTTGAGAAAAAGTTCAACAAAAGTTAAAAAATTGTTAAACTTTTTCCAAGAAAAAAATAGAATAAATTACAAAATAGACGGAGATTACATTTTACTGAACATACCAAAATTTATTGAACTGGCAGATGAATACACCATAAAGAGAGCATACAAAAAAGATAAAAAAATCGGGACATTGTCAGGACACACTCCGAAAAAAACACCCATAGAAGTAGAAGTAGAAGTAGATAAAGAAATATATAAAGAAAGTGTGTCTAAATCTCCGTTCCTGAAAAGGCAAGATATTTTCTTTGAGGGGTTATGGAAACGCTATCCGAACAGATTAGGTAAAAAAAGTGCGAAGCGACATTTTGAGGCGAGCGTTAAAACTGCCGAGAACTATTATGCTTGTAAGGAAGCGTTAAAAAACTACATTAAATATATCAAGGTTAAGGGGTTAGAGCCACAGTTTATACAGAACGGCTCAACGTGGTTTAATAACTGGCAGGACTGGACAAACTACCAAGAGCCAATAATAAAAAAGAGCAATATAGCATAGGGGGTAATGATGAAAGATATGACACCTGAACGGACAGAGAAATTACTGAATTACAACGGAAGCGACAGGATAATAACATTCCAAGAGAAGCAACAGGAGATAGAGCAAGTTAATCAAGGAAAAGAAACAAAGAAAATAACTATCGCAAAGTTTCCTGATATGAATAGAGCGATAAAATACTTCGGGCTTGGCGACCTAATACTTTTAACAGGGAAACCCAAGTCTGGTAAGACGCTCTACGCCCAAACACTTACGCTTGACTTTCAGAAAGAACACGACATAAGTTCGTTATGGTTTCAGTATGAGGTAATGCCTGAAATGTTTTTAGAAAGTTTTCCAGAGGGCGTAATACCGCTGATAGGGTATCTCCCAAGAGAGATGAAAGCAGGGAGCAGTAATTGGTTAGAAGAGCGTATTGACGAAGCATTGATTAAAGACGAGGCACGAAACGGACAGCGGACATTATACGCAGTGTTTCTCGACCACATCCATTTTGTATTTGATATATTCAAGAGCCGTAACCCATCAATAGAGATAGGGCAGATAGTAAGACAACTCAAAACAATAGCGATAGAGAAACAGTTAATAATCTTTGTAATGTGCCATATGAAAAAAGTATTAACAGATGAACCAAGCGGATATGATGCAAGGGATAGTTCATTTCTTATGGGAGAGTGCGACAAATCATTTACAATGTGGCGGTTGCAAGATGAGGAAAACATATCAGTATTAAAGGTTGATGTAGATAGGAGGACAGGGGCGTTAGCAAGAAAGTTTAAGTTGCTTAAAACACCAAAAGGATATTTCCGAGAGGTAGCAGAGGTGGTTGATGACGAACAGACGGATAAAAGGGGGTGGCTATGAAAAACTTATGTGATGTTTTTGGTGTTACGAAGGAGTGGGCTAATGGGAGAAGGATAGAATACCTGATAGATAAATGTGCCGAACTGAAAACAGAAATATATTTTGCTCGTATTGAGTTCAAGCAAGATATTGCCAATGGCGTAAGCGTAATGGACAGACTGTTCAAATGGTATATGGCAGATATTCCGCTGTTAGAAAAGCAACTTAAAAGATATGGCGACGAGTTATTGTTCCGCTTGAAAGGAGGAGATTTTGACAACGACCTTGACAAAGCGACAATAGACAAGGCAAGAGAGATACCTATTGAGGATGTATATCCTGAACTGAAAGGGAAGTTTATCAAGTGTCTTAACCCTGACCACGCGGATAACAGACCGAGTATGTATATCAAAGGATTTGCCTATTGCTTTTCTTGTGGAAAAAGGTATAATGTGATTGACTTTGTTATGCTTAAAGAGGAACTTTCATTTAATAACGCAGTAGCAAGGATAATGGGAGATGGTTATGGACATATGGGTTAAGAGTGTTAAGAAAGGAAGTATCAAGTGTAGTATCTGTCGGCAAATACTAACGAAAGGGGCAGAATACCTTGTTATAGAAGACGAGAATAAGGAAAAAATGTTTGTATGCTGCCCTGAAAACATAACAAATGAAGAGTGGAAAAAATGGGGATATATTGATAAGGGGGTGGATGATGAATATAAAAATCCAGCATAGATTTACTGGTCGCATTATGTTGTCGGGAGAATTCGATAGCGTTAAAGAATGTGTTGAGAAAAATAAAAACCTAACG
>JAAYXZ010000095.1 GCA_012515635.1 Elusimicrobiota bacterium | reverse complement strand
TAACGGTCTCCTCAATATTTGGTATTAAAACATATTCAAGCGCATTGACCCGTCTTCTTGTTCGTTCAATCTCCGTAGCGAAACTTATCAGTTTGTTTTCTAAGAAAGCAAGATTCAATAATTTCTCCATTACTTCCCGCCCTCTCTCTAAGATATATTGATGGTATGGCGAGAGAGTGTAATCCGGCAGGGTTTTGTCCTTTAAAAGCATGGTTATCTCTGTTATAGGAATATTAAAAACCCGTTTTGTCTTTTCTGTGAATGTGGTTTTGAAATGGTCTTGTTCAATAAAACTTTTCCATATATTTTCATCCAGCAGACCTTTCATTTTTAAGATATCCTCATAAAACTTCAGAAGGTCGTTCTCTATGGATTTCCGTTCTTCTCTTACGTTGCTGATAAGGGACCGGAACTCTATTAAAATCTGTTCTTCCTTGTTCTTCAAGAGTTTATGTCCTCTCTTAGCAAGGAGCAGCCGTTTCTTCAGTTTGAGCAATACCATCCTGTTCGGATTAACATTTAGTTTCATCTTTGCCCCGATATTTTTTCATAATCTCCGGCGGTATTCTCTTTATCTCAGAATCGGGAAGCAGGCGCAGAAGTTCCCAGCCGATATCCAGTGTCTCTTTGATTGTTCTTTCTTCGTCCTTTCTTTGCGATATAAACCGTTTCTCCATTTCTCTTGCGAAGGAGAGATGGGCTATATCTGTTTCTGTTAAGGATGCCTCTCCCAGAACAACAGCAAGTTCTTCCGCTTCTTTGCCTTTAGCGTAAGATGCGAATAATTGACTTGCTATTGTAGTGTGGTCTTCGCGGGTTAACTCTCTCTTTGTTTTGCGGTCAACCCCTATACCCTTATCTCTTAACCGTGAAAGAGAAGTGAGAATATCAATAGGGGGGTATACGCCTTTCAGGTGCAGTTGTCGCGCAAGTATTACCTGCCCTTCGGTTATATAACCTGTAAGGTCAGGAATCGGATGTGTTTTGTCGTCTTCAGGCATAGTAAGAATAGGTATCTGTGTGACAGATCCCTTTTTCCCTTTTATCCTTCCTGCCCGTTCATATATGGTGGAAAGGTCTGTATAAAGATAGGAAGGATATCCTCTCCTTCCCGGAATCTCGTTTCTTGCGGCAGATATTTCCCGTAATGCTTCTGCATAGTTGGATATATCAGTTAGTATAACCAAAATATGCATTCCCTGTTCAAAAGCAAGGTATTCTGCCGCGGTAAGCGCTATACGAGGAGTAGCGATTCTCTCTATAGCAGGGTCGTCTGCAAGGTTGATGAATATGACACATCTTTCAATTGCGCCCGCTTCTTTGAACTCCTTTTGAAAAAACTCCGCCTCTTCAAAAGTAATTCCTATCGCAGCGAACACAATAGCAAATTTTGTTTCTTCTTCGGAGAGTATTTTTGCCTGTTTTACTATCTGCGTGGCAAGAGCATTGTGAGAGAGCCCTGCGCCTGAGAAGATGGGCAGTTTTTGACCTCTGACCAAACTATTCAGCCCATCTATGGCAGATATGCCTGTCTGAATAAATTCTGACGGATAGTTGCGTCTTGTCGGGTTAATAGGAGAACCGTTTATATCAAGGTAAGTTTCCGGAATTATTTCAGGTCCGTTATCCCTTATTTTCCCTAACCCCGTGAACACTCTTCCAAGTATTTTAGGAGAGACACCTAACCGTATTCCTTTCCCCGTGAACCTGATTTTAATGTTATTTGTGCTTAAACCGGAGGTTCCTTCAAATACTTGAATAAGCGCTTTATCCTGAAAAACCTCTAAAACTTTACCCAACCGCTTTTCTTTCACCCCTGTTGAAATCTCTACAAGTTCTCCGTAAGAGACATCTTCAACACCTTCTATTAAGAGCAAAGGACCTGATATGTTTTTGGCGCTTTTATATTCTTTCAAAGATTTTATTATCGGTTTCATAATATCTTATTATATCATATAAATTTCTCAATTTGAACATTAGAAGTCATATCCTTTTTTTCTACTCTTATCAAAATAGGATAGGTATTGAAATCAATTAAAATTTTTTAAGATACACAAGAAGGACAGATATAGCGGCAGGAGTTATTCCTGATATTCTGCTTGCCTGCCCAAGGTTAATGGGCTTAAAAGATGACAGTTTTTCCTTTATTTCAAGAGAGAGC
>JAAYXZ010000015.1 GCA_012515635.1 Elusimicrobiota bacterium | reverse complement strand
GTTTTTCCAGTTTTCTCCTTGTCTCCTCCGAATGCGGTTCCGCTCCAATAACAGCCATCCTTAAAGAGAACCTTGAAAGAGGTATCTTCTCCTCGTCTTCAATCACATGCGATAAATAAAAAAGATAACTGGGAGTTATGTGTATTACAGTTGTATGCATATCCAATAAAAGTTCTATCTGTTTTTTGGTATTCCCCGAACCGGCGGGAACAACAAGCGCCCCCAGTTTTTCAGCACCGTAATGAAGCCCTATCCCTCCTGTGAAAAGTCCGTAACTCATCATATTCTGAAAGACATCGGTTTTACGTATGCCGACGGCATAAAGCCCCCTCACCACAAGGGTTGACCAGTTCTCCAAATCTTTCTTTGTATGGAATATAAAGGTAGACTTCCCTGTTGTTCCTGAAGAGGCATGCATCCTTACCAAAGATTCAAAAGGAACTGCTACCATACCGGCAGGATAACTTTTCCTTAGGTCTTCTTTTGTTGTAAAAGGGATCTTTTCTATATCTCTAATCTTTTTTATCTCCGGATTAATCCCTTGCTGCTTAAAAATATTCTTATAATACTTTGACTTTAAGGCGTTTTTGAGTGTCTCTCCAAGTTTTTCCTTCTGGATTGCCCTCAGTTTTTCTACCGAAATAGTTTCTATGTCCTTATCAAAAAACATTATTTCTCCCTGATGAAATATCCTGTATGACTGGTTTTTATAAGATTCTCACTGGGTTTTGCTGTAAAGGAAGAGACAATCACCATCACAGCGACGGCTATCAAAAACGGGAAAAAACTGAAATGAACCGGAAGAGGTTTTACAAACTGGGCATACGCTCCAAAAATAATAGACATAGCATAGCCCGTCACCATAGACCATATCGCTCCGTATCTGTTAGCCCGTTTCCAGTAAAGCCCCGCTATTACGGGAACCACAAAAGTAGTAAGCATTACGCCTATGCCCATCCATATAAGCCAGGCAAGAAGCGCAGGCGGTTTTATCGCAAGCAGAAAACTTATAGTGCCAAAAATAATCACCGCAATACGGCTAATCAAAGTAATCTGCTTATCTGAGGCATCTCTTCTAAAAATCTGTTTATAGAAATCCCAGCCAATGCAGGAACCTATAACAAGCAGAAGACGGTCTGTCGTTGACATAACGGCTGACAGAATAACCACCGCAAAGAGAGCCCAACTTACCTGAGGTAAGGCGTATTTAACTCCCACGAGTAATGCATCATCAGGCTTTCCGAGGGAGACCGCCCCGTTAACAACAAGGGTTCTCACAGCCATACCTGATATCTTTATAAGATACATTATAAAAATATACATCACAAAGACAACCAAGGGAGACCATTTAAAATATCTCTTTTCTTTAACCGCTATAGCATTGTTTATTATGTGCGGTCCGGAACCAAGTCCCAGAGCAAGAAGCAAGAAAAAGGAGACAAGAAATAAAGGCGTTGCAAATGCATATCCCGCATACGGGGGATGCTGTTGCGGAAAGAAAGGCATCACAAGATTCGGGTCTATGGATGCCATAGTTGTATTTATAACAGACAAACCCCCAGCGCTTTTTATTACAAAAGGAGTTATTATAATAACCCCGAAAAAGATGATAAACCCTTGGAAAAGCGTGGTCCATGAAACAGCATAAAGCCCCCCGAGCAAAACATACAAAACAACTATCACCGCTCCAATAAACAGGGCTTGTGTCTGGGGAATTCCCAAAAGCCACTTCAAGACAATGGCGATAGCGGTATACTGGCCCACAAGATATATGAGAGAGGTGGTTAAAACAGCAATGGAAGATATCACACGCATCGCTTTGGGGCTCTCAAACCGATAGGCAAGATAATCCTGCAATGTAAGAAAATTGTTTTCTTTGCATACCTCATAAAGTTTATAGCCATAAATAATAATTGCAACGGCACAGGTAAGCGGAACAAATATCTGTTCCCAAAACGTAGGCCAACCCCCTATATATCCAAGACCTGCAACACCAAGCAAAGTCATACCGCTTGTGGTAGAACCGAGTATCAGCATAACAAAAAGCCAGAAGCCCAAACTCTTTCCCGCCACTATAAAATCCGACGCAGATTTAATCTTCTTGCTGGTAAAAGCCCCTAAACAAAGCATAAAAATAAGATATAAAAAGACAATAATAGTTCCGCCTATCCCCATTGCCCCGTTACCCATTATCAAACCCTCCCTTTTTGGATATAAGGATTAATTTAACGTTCTTTCCCGTTATCCGTTATTTTTCATTTTTAAATGTAAGCACCCACCAAACCAGCCAAATAATAATAACAAGCGGAGCCATAACAAAAAAAACAAGAAAAGTAGAATTCGGAAGATTAAACATTTTTCTCTCCAAATAGTTGTTTTAATTTTTCCTCTGAGACAGGTCTTGTAAGCAAACTTCCGACAAAATAGAAGACAGCGCACCCAATAAGCACTATAAACTCAAGGGTCCCCATACCTATCCTCTGATTAGCAACATAGATGCTTCCTACAAGTGTCGCTACCACGCCATATATCATACAGAGTATTGCGCCCATAGCTGTTGCCCTCCTCCAGAAAAAAGAGACCGCTGTGCAGAAGATGAATATTCCGCCCAACCCTATTGATGCGTATCCCATAAATACAGCAAGCAACTCCGGCGGGTTTTTGAACGTCCAATAGAACGGAATAAGCAGAAAAATACCTATGAACACCTTGGTAAGATTCAGTAAAAAGACACGGGAAATATTCGGCTTCCATATATGGATAATATCCCTTGTGATATTACCCGCCATAACCATAACCATAGAAGAGAGGGTGGACAACGCTGCAGCAAAGACACCCACCACATATAAAATTGTTACCGGTCTTCCCCCCGCAATCATAGCAACATACGGCGCTGCCAAATCACCTCTCCACGGCGCTATATCTAAAAGAGCAGGGCCGAAAGCAGCCCTTGAAGCAAGCCCTGTAATCGCATTAAGAAATATAGGCGGACCTGCTACAAGAAAGACCATTAAAGTTATTAAAGAAAAATCTCTCTTTGTTAGTTTCCTCATACCTAAAAACCGCGCCACATTATGAGGGAACCCCGTTGCCATCGTAAGAAAAATAAAGAATGTCGCAACTATTCCCACAGGACTGGAAAAGAGTTGCGTATTACCCGTTACTGGCAAATCAGTTCTCATTAATTCAATAAGTTTAGGGTCCTGCAAAGCAAGTTTGGCATTAAGGGCAGAGGGGCCTCCTACAAAAACAAGAGCAACAATGCCCAGAACAAAACACGCAATCCCCAAAAGCGCTCCCTGAAGAGCAAGAGACCACTGTGTTCCTGTATATCCACCCACAATCATATAGATAAAAACTATTATTCCTGAAAACGAGAGGCACCATATAGCAGACAGGCCTGTTACAGCATACCAAACGGTAGCCCCTGCTTTAAACTGTCCCACAGCATATAAAATCATAAAAAATATCATCACCAACGCAGAGAGGGATTGGACAACCTTGCTGTCAAACCGTATCCCCAAAACATCAGAGACGGTCCTTGCTCCAAATTTCTCCGCATACTGCTGCATTTTTGCGCCTGTAAAAAATAGACAGGGCATAATACCCACTATTGTCCAAATTCCTGCGAACCACATCCCTGACCAACCCACCGTATAAGTAATTCCCATCATACCAAGCGCCGCCCAACCGCTAAGCCAAGTGGCTCCCAATGCAAGGCCTGTTATCACAGGACCTATATCCTGATGCCCCGAAAGGAATGTCTCAAAAGAAGACGCCTTCTTTCTGCTGAAAAGACCAAGAAATATGCACACCAAAAGCATCAATCCAACGCCTATACCTACCGATATTCCATAAGATATATCTGGCTTCGGAACAGCGAAAGTATAATAGAAATTATTCATTTTTCCACCTCCTCAGGCGGACAAGCAATCCAACTCCCGTAAAGACGGTACTGAAAATTATCACAAGCCACCACGCCAGCCAGTTTTTGTCCATACGCCCCCCTTAAAATTATAAAGGTATGTTATTTTTTGCTATAATGTTTTTACCCATCAACATCAACGATTCTTCTGTCTTATCTATATCTTCTACCTTAAGAACAACTATTGCCTTATCTTTTGATTTTGCTATAAACGCATACATATATTCAATATTTATCCCTTCCTTCACTAATACCCTTATCATATCCTGCAATCCGCCGGGGCGGTCTTCTATCTCTACGGCTACAACAGGGGTAAAGTTAACAGAGATATGTTCTTTCTTAAGGACCACAATACCCTTTTCAGGATTGTCAACTATCATACGCAAAATCCCATAACTTGCTTTATCTGCAAGGGAGAGCGCCTTTATATTGATATGATTATCTTTTAATATGTTGAGGACATCATCAAGGCGGCCCAGTCGGTTCTCAAGGAAAACAGAGAGTTGCATTATAGCCATTTTTAACCTCCTTTACCACCGCTGATCTATTACCCTTTTTGCTTTACCCATACTTCGTTCTATGCTTTTCGGCTCTACAAACCTTATCTTAACCGAAATTCCAAGCGTGCTCTCTATCTCGGAGATAACCTTTCTTTCAAGTTCCTCCAACTTTTTCACCTCATCGGAGAAGACCTCTTCAACCACCTCAACCAGAATCTCCATTCTATCAAGATGTCTTTCTGTTGTAAGAATAATCTGGTAATGAGGGGCAACCTCAGGAATGCTCATAAGCGCCGATTCTATCTGAGAAGGAAAGATATTAACTCCTCTTATAATAAGCATATCATCAATTCTTCCCGTTATTTTACTGATGCGCGGCATTGTCCTGCCACAGAAATTACATATATCTGAGGTAAGAGAAACAAGGTCTCCGGTTCTATAACGGATAAGCGGCATTGCTTCTTTCGTAAGGGTAGTTATAACTAATTCTCCTTCTTGCCCTTCTTCTAAAACCTCACCTGTTTTTGGGTCCACAACCTCCGGCAGAAAATGGTCCGCCCAAATATGAAGCCCGTTTTTACCCGCGCATTCCATAGCCACGCCCGGACCGATAACTTCAGAGAGTCCGTATATGTCCAACGCCAGTACGCCCCATTCCCTCTCTATCTGTTCCCTCATTTTCGCAGTCCATGGCTCTGCGCCAAACACCCCTAAACGTATGTTGGTTTTGAAAGGGTCCACACCTATCTCTCTTGCCTCTTCAGCCATACTTAAGGAATATGAAGGCGTGCACGCCAATACAGTGCTCTTAAAGTCCTGTATCAACATCAATTGCCGCTTTGTGCCTCCCGCCGAAGCAGGAACAACAGGGACACCTAATTCAAGAGCGCCGTAATGAATGCCAAGCCCCCCTGTGAACAAGCCATACCCATAGGCATTGTGGATAATATCGCCTTCTTTCACACCTGCGCATAGAAGCGCCCGCGCCATCGCCTCTGCCCAAACCTTAATATCGTTTTTCGTATAACCGACGACTGTCAACTTGCCTGTTGTTCCTGAAGATGCATGTAGTTCGTTGACATCAGAGAGAGGAACCGCAAAGAGGGAAAAGGGATAATGGTCCCGAATAACTGACTTGGTTGTAAAAGGGAGGTGTTTTAAATCATCTACAGAAGAAAATTTCCCGACATCTATCTTTTTTTCTTTAAAAAGGGTGGCATAAAAAGGCACTTTTTCTGTTATATGCTGAACAAGATGCTTTAAGCGCTCTGACTGAAGTTCCTTCAATTTTTTGGCAGACCACCACTCTACCTCGTATTTTTCCATTCCCCTATCTTTCCTTTCCGTTGCAATCACAGGGAATATGTCTTATAATGATAGCATTTAAACTTATGTTTGTTCTTTTGTCAAGTTTTTAAGCATAAAGATAGAACAAAAAAAGCAATAAACAGTGAATATAATGCAGAAAAAAGAAGCCGGCAAAGGCGCAGTATTGGAGAGACAATATCTTCTCGGAAATGAAGCAATGGCATATGGATTGGTTGAAGGCAATATAGAAGCATCCTTTGCCTATCCGGGAACGCCATCATCTGAAATCACCGAAAAACTTATTGAACTCTCCAAGACCTACGGGTTTTATGTTGAATGGTCTGTCAATGAGAAGGTTGCTTACGAAAACGCTTACGGAGTTTCGCTTACCGGAAGAAGAGCCGCCGTTATAATGAAACACGTAGGGCTGAATGTCGCCTCCGACGCATTTATAACCTCTGCTTATACGGGAATTGTCGGCGGTCTTGTAATAATCGTTGGCGATGACCCTTATGCCCATTCGTCACAGAACGAACAGGACTCAAGAAGGTATGCCGTATTATCTAAAATCCCTTGCCTTGAACCCTCTTCAATACAGGAAGCCAAAGATATGGTCTCTTATGCTTTTTCCCTCTCCGAAGAACTATCCCTTCCTGTTATGGTTAGAAGCGTCACAAGAATCTCTCACGGCAGGTCTGATGTGTTATTAAAAAAAATAGATTATAAAAAGAGCGAGACATCCTTCCAAAAAGACCCTAAACAATTTGTTATGGTTCCTGCAAACGCAAGGGTATCCCTGAAAATGTTAAACAAAAAACAGGCGCGTATAAAAGAGATTACAGAGACACTGGAATGGAACATAGCAGATGATAATTCATCAGATACAGGGGTTATCACAGCAGGGATTTCGTTTCAATACATAAAGGAGATAAAGGAGACACAAGAACTTTCGTTAGCTATCTTTAAGACCTCATCTGTTCCCGTGCCTTATAAACAACTTGCTTCTTTCATAAAAAATAAACGGAGATGTTTTATCTTTGAAGAGGGCGACCCTGTAATTGAAGAACAGATATATATACTGGCAAAATCTATCAACCCATCCCTTGAAATAACAGGGAAACTAAATGGAGAAGTTCCGGCGGAAGGAGAGATGTCTATAGCGGCTATTGATAAAATATTGGGCAGTAGCAAATATTCGCATTCGCAAGAGCCCTTAAAAGAATTGCCTAAAAGAACGCCCGCACTATGTCCCGGTTGTCCTCATTCAGGGAGTTTCTATATCCTTAAAAAAGTGTTCGGAAAAGATGCGATATTCCCCGGAGATATTGGATGCTACACTCTGGGTGTCCAGACAGGGGCAATAGATACCTGCCTGTGTATGGGAGCGGGTATCGGCACAGGGGCGGGAATAGCGAGGGTTGAGAAACAACGGTCCGTGGTCTCCATTATAGGGGATTCAACTTTTTTCCATGCGGGTATCCCGGAACTGATTAACGCCTGTTATAATAAAGTAAATCTGGTAATCGCAATACTGGATAACCGCACTACCGCCATGACGGGACACCAACCGCACCCGGGCATAGGTATAACCGCCTTACAAGAAAAAACAGCAGATATCTCCATTGAAAAAATTGCTTATGAATGCGGGGCTGACAAAG
>JAAYXZ010000094.1 GCA_012515635.1 Elusimicrobiota bacterium | reverse complement strand
TCTTTCTTAACATATCGGCAATCCATAACTCCATTTTTGCCTGTAATGCGTTCACAGTTTCCCGCTGACAAACTGCGATATTCTTCTGCTCTGCCTTGTCTGTTGTCAAATCATATAGTTCTACGGGGGGGCAACCGTGGATATCCTTGTCGTTTCTGGAAACGATGAGTTTATGTTCTTTGATGCGTATTGCCCACTTTGCCTGATATGTGCATTCTTCTGTTACCAGAAAATCATAGGTCTCGTCTCTCTTTGTGTTAAACAGATATCCTGATAAATCGTTCCCTTCCATTTTAGGGTCAACGGGTATATTACAGAGATTTAAAATTGTTGGGGCGATATCAACATGCTGCGTCAAAAAATCTATTCTACAGGGTTTAAGGTCGGGGACATATACAATAAGGGGGCAGTGGATATTGCAGTCATATAACCCGTGGTGGTCAAAAAAGCCGGGGTGGGAATACATTATTTCGCCATGGTCCGAAAATATAACAAAGACGGTGTTGTTAAATAGTCCTTTGCTCTTGCAAAAATAAAAGAACTTCTCTAACCAGCCGTCCATATATCGTATCTCCGCATCATACAGCGCCTCTACATATTCAGGGTCGGTGATTAATTTGCCTTGTTTTGTCAGCCATGTTTTGCTCCATGCTTTACCATGAGGGGTTTGGTAGAACTCCTTCATTCTCGTGTCTTCAGGGTTATAGGGGTTCTTATCTTTCGGGTAGAAGAGAGGGACTAGGTCTTCCGGCGGCAAGTAAGGGGTGTGGGGGTCCCAGTAATGAACAAAGAGAAAAAAGTTCTCTCTGTGATATCTCTCCAGCCATTCTGTCGCTCTTTTGGTTATATCCTCTGCCTGAACTGTCTGATAAAAGTTTTGTATACGCGTAGTCGCAGGAGTGGTATAAAACTCATATCCGTTTAAAAACCACGGCTTCATATTTGCAAGGTTGTCAACTGCGGATGTAAGATATTTATTCTCAGCCATTATGACAGGCAGCAGGGGGCTGTTAGGGTTTATGGGTTTTTCTCCATAAAACGCTGTGCCATGCGCAATAATACCGTGCGTAAGCGGATACTGGCCTGTGAAGACCGTGGAATATGACGGCTGTGTGGGAATGCCCGGCGCAAAGAAATTGGTAAAGACCGAAGATGAAGATGCAAAGGCATCTATGGCAGGGCTTGTTTTTTTGGGGTATCCGTATGCTCCAAGATGGTCCGCCCTTAAAGTGTCAAGAGCAATACATATCACATTGTATTTACCCATTATCTGCTCCTCTCCCGTCAACCAATATTTTGAGTATCTTCGCGTTTTCTCTGTCCGCTTCTTATTAAACACCCTCACCCCAAACACTGTCAAGTTTCCCGCCTTGTCCTCTTTCTAATTGTCCTTTACAGATATATTGTATTGCGCGGAGACAGGACCTGAAAGTTGTTTTAAGGTATAATATCCACTGAAATGAAACAAAAGATGAAATATATCATCTAAACTATAAGAGGGTATCTATTCTTAAATCCTCTCTCTTTAGGTGAGGATATTCTCCAATAATTTTCTCCCCCTTGAGGGGGGAGGATTAAAGGTGGGGGTGGCTGTTAAAATCTTTTCACCCTTTTCACCCTCACCCATACCCTCTCCCCTCAAGGGAGAGGGGAAAAGAAGAAGAGAGGCGAGAAAGGTAACCCCTCAAGGGAGAGGGGGAAAAGAAGAAGAGAGGCGAGGAAGGTAACCCCTCAAGGAAAAGAAAAAAGAAGAACAAAGGCAAGGAAATTTGTTTCTTTGAAAGAAGCGAAGTCAGAGATTGTTTATCCTTTATTGTTCTCCTCTCTCTTTAGGTGAGGATTATTCTCCAGTAATTTCCTCCCCCTTGAGGGGGGAGGATTAAAGGTGGGGGTGGCTGTTAAAATCTCTTCACCTTTTTCACCCTCACCCATACCCTCTCCCCTCAAGGGAGAGGGGGAAGGAAGAAGAGAGGCGAGGAAGGTAACCCCTCAAGGGAGAGAGGGGAAAAAGAAAAAGGGAAAAATACAAAAAGCAAGACCTGACCCCAATTAATTAAGGAGGCAAGAACGATGGGAAACAGAGTAAGAACATTTTTGTTGTTAGTAGGGCTAACAGCGCTTTTTGTGCTGATAGGAAGTTTTTTTGGAGAGGAAGGTATGTATGTCGCATTTTTTATTGCAGTTGCAATGAACGGGATAACATATTTTTTCAGCGACAAAATTGTGCTGGCGATGTATCGGGCAAAATCGGTAACGCCATCGGAAGCACCTGTTCTTCACAGGATAGTCGGGGAACTGACTCAAAAAGCGTCCCTTCCAATGCCGAAGATTTATATCATTCCGTCTCCTGCGCCTAACGCTTTCGCAACAGGAAGAAATCCTGCGCACTCCGCTGTTGCGGTTACAAGCGGGATAATGGAACTCCTTGACGAGAATGAACTGAAAGGCGTGCTTGCTCACGAACTCGGGCATATAAAAAACAGGGATATACTTGTTGCCACTATTGCCGCCACAATAGCAGGGGCTATCACGATGTTGGCGAGAATGTTGCAGTGGGCGGCATTTTTAGGAGGAGGCAGCGGCAATGACAGAAAACAGGGCAATGTTTTAACATTGTTTTCTATAATTGCCTTTGCGATACTTGCGCCTATTGCGGCAATGATTATTCAGATGGCTCTTTCACGGGGAAGAGAGTATCTGGCGGATGAGGACGGGGCGAAACTCGCGGGCAATCCAATGTTTCTGGCAAGTGCGTTGAGGAAACTTGCCATAGGTGTCCGGGCAAGACCTATGAATAACGCAAACCCTTCCACCGCTCATATGTTTATAGTTACGCCGTTCAGCGGAAAATCTTTGGCGAACCTGTTTTCCACGCATCCGCCCACAGAGGAGCGAATTAAACGGCTGGAGAAGATGGCGTTTATGTAATGTTATGCTATTTACGAAGGTAGATTTTTGCCATTGTAACCTCTGAACGGGTTCTCTCAAGCATAATTCTGACATAGTCAACCTGCCGCCTAAGGGAACGGGTAATGGCATCGGTAAACTGGAAGTTCAAAAGAAAGAAATATATTTTGTCCATTGTATCCAGCATTTTTTCGCTATCTTTGATTCTGCCTTCGCGTAACTCGTCCAGAATATGTCTTCGTATCTCGCCTGTGCTTTCGCATAGTCCGTGCAGATAACTTTTATAATCAAATTTATATCTTTCAGGGTCGGGGATTGCCTTGTCTCTGATGATACCGAGCGTTATGACCGCCTCGGCAAGTTCTTTCTCTGAAGAGTGAAGAAAACCCGCATACATTATCTCGGGGAAAGGGGTTAATACCTTCCTTGCTTTTTCAAGCAATTGCAGTCCGTCATTGATTCCTGCCTCCGCCTTATCATACAACTTTTGGTGCACTTGCTTGATGGAGTGCGCCGCAATACGCCCTATCTCGCGGCAAAGTTTAAGCGCCTCCTCCCTTGCGGAGTCCTCTCTCTCCAAAAGCCCCTTAAATTTCTTCTCTATTTTTTTCATTGATTTCTCCTATTAAATCTTGTAGTGTCTCTTCAGTTCTTTCTCTATCCCCAGCATATTTATATCTTTTTTCGTCTTGCTCTTCGTTTTTGCTTTCACGGGAGGGCATACTATATTCAAAAATTCTACAACGCCCATAACTCTGGCGCCGAATAAACGGCCTGCGGCTCTTACTTCCCTGTCGTTGGAGACTACGGTCTTTGAGATATTCTTTTCAGGCGCCTTCTCCACGCTCTTTCTTATAACTTCGTCGGCGCTTATATCCCCTGAAAAGAGAACCCTAATCCGTTTCTCATAGGGGATAACCTGCGGAAGGGGAGAGCCCCCGTCAAAGATTGCGGTAAAAGATATAGACGGGTGTTTCCTGTGATAGTCCGCAAGAATATTGATAAACATCTGTATGCTGTAAGAGATGCCTCTGCTTTCATATTTTGACAGGAAACTGCTTTTTATCAGGTTATAGCCGTCAATTATGTATTCCATCTTCTTTTAGAACTCTCTGACAATTAAAGCATATTTCAGGAGCATCAGAACTGCCGATTTCCGGGAAGCATATCCAACATCTTTGGCACTTGCCGAAGGATGTCTTTTCAACCGTCACTTCCAGAGAATCCCCTGAAGCAAGAATAACCTCAGAGACAATAAAGAGTTCGGGAAGCCCTTCAAAACCCTTAAGGAACTCCAATGTCTCTTGCTTCGCACTGATGGTAACCTTCGCTTCAAGACCGCTGCCTACAATCTTTTCCTCTCTCTTGTCCTCTATCTTTTTCAGGACCTGTCTCCTTATCTCAAAGAACCGCTCCCATTTTGCCAAAAGTGTGGCATCAGGCGCCTTTGTGTCCTGCCAGTTTTCAAGAAAAACGCTTTCTTTCTTATCCCATATCTGATGCTGATATACCTCCTCCGCTGTGAAAGAAAGCACAGGCGCTGTTATTCTTAACAGTTCTGCGAGTATAAAATACAACGCTGTCTGCGCGCTTCTTCTTTCAAGAGAGTGTTTCCCGTAAGTATAGAGACGGTCTTTAAGGTGGTCCAGATAAAACGACGAGAGAGAGACGTTGCAAAACCTGTATATCTCCTCGTATGCCTTGTTAAAAGCAAACGATTCGTAATACTCCGCAACCTGCAGCGATACGCTTTTCATCTTCTCCTCTGCCCAACGGTCCACCTCTTTCATATCGCTCTCAGGGACCGCATCGTTCGGGTTGAAGTCATGCAGGTTCCCTAAAAGATACCTGAAAGTATTACGGATAGTTCTGTATGACATTACGCTGTTTTTTATAATCGTTTCAGAGATTCTGATGTCCTGCTGATAGTTCTCCGATACCGCCCATATCCTCAATATCTCGGCGCCATGCCTTTTAATTATCTCCTGCGGAGTAACTACATTGCCCATAGATTTGCTCATCTTCCTGCCTTCTGCATCCACAACAAACCCGTGTGTAAGGACTGCTTTGTAAGGCGCTCTGTTTGTAATCCCGCAAGAGGTAATGAGAGATGTCTGAAACCACCCCCTATGCTGGTCGCTGCCTTCAAGATACAGGTCTGCAGGCCAGGAGAGCGCATTTTCTTCTTTTAAGACAGCGAGATGGCTTACCCCTGAATCAAACCAGACATCAAGGATATCCTTTTCTTTTTTGAACTCTGAAGCGTTGCAAAACGGACAGGTAAAACCTTTCGGAAGAAGTTCTTTCTCATCTTTTTCCACCCATATATCCGAACCGCTTTGTTTCACAAGTTCTTCTATATGGCTGATGGTCTCTTTGGTTATTATCGCCTTGCCGCAACCACTACAATAAAAGACGGGTATAGGGACTCCCCATAAGCGCTGTCTGGAGAGGCACCAATCAGGCCTGAGTTGCACCATAGAGGATATCCTGTTTTTCCCTTCAGGCGGCGCCCAACGGACTTTTTCTATCTCCTCTGCCATTACACCCCTCAGGTTGTTATGGTCTATCTTCAAAAACCACTGGGTTGTGCTTTTGAATATCACGGGCTTTTTACATCGCCAGCAGTGCGGATATGAATGAACCATATCCTCCTGATATAACAAGGCGCCTGTTGCCTTTAATGTCTCTATAATACGGCTGTCCGCATCAAAGACCTTCATTCCCGCAAAACTCTTAACATCTTCTGTAAAATATCCTTTTTCGTCAACAGGAGAAAGGACTTCAAGGTTGTTTTTCAGCCCTGCATAATAGTCGTCCTCTCCGTGTCCCGGCGCTATATGAACACAGCCGGTCCCTTCATCAGAAGAGATAAACTCAGCCAATATTACGCGGGATTCTCTGTCCGCAAGCGGGTTTGAATATCTGACGCCTTCCAATTCCCTGCCTTTCATCTTTTTGATGACAGCAGGGGTCAGCCCCATCTTTTCTATCACCGCTTCTTTCCGCTGTTCCGCTATAATATATTTTTCACCGCCATTATCAAGCAGAAGATAGTTGTAATCCGGATGGACGGCGATACCTGTATTGGAGGGCAATGTCCACGGAGTTGTTGTCCATATCAGCAGGTAGGTCTTTTCTTCCCCGACCACAGGAAATTTCACATATATGCCTTGCGATTTTTTGTCGTTATATTCTATCTCCGCCTCCGCCAGCGCTGTTTCGCAGGAGATACACCAGTATATCGGTTTATATCCCTGATAGATATATCCGTCAAACGCAAGGTTGCCGAATGCCCTGATGATAGCCGCTTCATAGTCAGGGGAGAGGGTAAGATACGGATGTTCCCAATCACCGAGAACCCCAAGCCGCCGAAACTCTTGCTTTTGAATCTCCACAAATTTTTTTGCATATGCCGCTGTCTTTTTTCTGAAGATGCTTACATCCACTTCGTTTTTATGTTTCTTCTCATTGGTGAAAACCTGATGTTCTATAGGCATACCGTGACAGTCCCATCCGGGTTTATAGGGCGAATAAAAACCCCTCAATGAACGGTATTTTACTACCACATCCTTCAATATCTTGTTCAACGCCGTGCCGAGATGTATCTGCCCGTTAGCGTAAGGAGGGCCGTCGTGCAGGATATAAGATGCATTACCCTTGTTCTTCTCCTGTATTTTTTTATAGACCTCTTTCTCATCCCATAACCGCATAATTTCCGGTTCTTTCTCGCTCAGGTTTCCCCTCATAGGAAACGATGTTTGCGGCAGAGACACTGTCTTTGAATAGTCCATCTTTTTTCCCCTTTACTTTAAAAACATTTTATTTTATCATAAAATACGCTTTTTCTCTACAATGAAAGAGAAAACAATAAAGAGACGCGCTCTTGTTTTTAGTATGGACTTATTATG
>JAAYXZ010000093.1 GCA_012515635.1 Elusimicrobiota bacterium | reverse complement strand
CCTGGGGCTGAAGCAGGTCCCAAGGGTTGGTCTGTTCGCCCATTAAAGCGGTACGTGAGCTGGGTTCAGAACGTCGTAAGACAGTTCGGTCTCTATCTGCCGTGGGCGCAGGAGGATTGAAGGGGAGCTAACCCTAGTACGAGAGGACCGGGTTGGACGAACCTCTAGTGTACCAGTTATCCCGCCAGGGGTAATCGCTGGGTAGCTATGTTCGGAAGGGATAACCGCTGAAAGCATCTAAGTGGGAAGCCCACCTCAAGATTAGTCCTCCCTCTTGATGGAAACATCAGGACTAAAGACTCCAGGTAGACCACCTGGTTGATAGGCTCCGTGTGTAAGGCCCGTAAGGGTCTAAGCTGAGGAGTACTAATCAGTCGTGAGGCTTGTCCATATTTTTATTCAAAGACAGGGAGGGTTCGCCTTCCCTGTTTTTTTTTGACATAGACCCTACTCTCTTTTAAAATAGAGGTATGAAAAAAAACATATTTTGGGGCGGATTTACTCTGATAGAATTAAGCGCTGTTGCAACCATCGTCTCTGCGCTCTCAGTGGGAACATACATGGGAGTTCAGAAAGGCAGAGAGAGAGATTGTATTAATAACCTTAAACAAATACATACAGCTGTTATTATGTTTGAAATGGACAATGGATACCTTCCTGACGCAAGCTTTTTTCCCACATCTTCCGCTGACCCTAAGGGACTAAATAATATATTAGAGAATTATGGACTTACAAAAAATACATTCCTATGCCCTTCCATCCCTGAACAACTTAATAGGAACGGAATCAACTACCTGTGGAATGATACAGTCAATAATAAATTCTCTGACTCTTTACCGCCTAACACATGGATTATGACCGAAATGACCGCAGTAAGCAAAAATACGCCAGGACCCCATACAGGTAGGTTTTCAATACTCTATGCAGGAGGTAATGCGCAGATAGGAGAGCAAATATATTTTCCGGAAACTACGCCGACCCAACAACCTGCGGAAGTTAAAAAGATAGAGCGAGAACTCACAGTATCTACATACAAAGAGGCGCGGATAGGCGAAAAAATAAAAATATTTGTTAATATCTCTGAAAAAGCAGGTAAAGCACTCACAATACAGCCCGGTAAGTTCTCTATAACAACAGATGACCCTTCAGCGGATATACAGCATATTTTTGAATTGAACAGCGAAACATCCACTTTTGATTTTACAGCAATTTTTAACAAGGCAGGCGATGTTCTGATAAAAATAAAGGAAGAAAGTTCAGGACTGGAAGGGGAATCCAGAATAACCATATTACCTGAACTCACCTCCCAGTTTTTACTGCCTCAATTTCCGAGAACGTGGAGGGCGGGAGAACATAAGGTTATCCATATATACGGCTGTGATACCAACGGCAACAGAACAGACGGATATAATGGCGAAGCAATCCTTCTAACAAGAAAAGGAAAGGTCTCCCCCGAAAAAATAACGATAGTGCAAGGGGTATGGATAGGAGCGATTGCGTTGACCGAACCTTTTATAGATAATATTCTGTATGTTTCAGGCGAACGGGGTATTTTAGGGACAAGTTCTGAATTCACAATTAACAACGCTGCGCCCTCTTTTATTGAGATTATTCCCGCAAGTAAAATGGAGGCGATTGCAGGGACTTCTTATGATTTGATAGTGGAAGTTAAAGATGTGTATGGCAACAGGTGTATTGATTACGCAGGGGAGATAGAGATAGAACTTCCGGACGGAGCGACAGCAGATATGACAAAGATAACGATGGGTATTGAAAACAAGGGATGGGGACAGTTATCTGTCGTATTTTTAAAAACCGGGCGTCATAAAATCAAAGCATTCAGCAAAGAGATTAAGGGGGAAAGAGAGTTTTATGTGAATCCGGGGTTGTTGCACAATTTCTCAATAGAGACAATCAGGACACAGGAGGCGGGCAAGGTATTCAATATCACCATTAAGGCGACAGATAAATGGGGCAATACTGTAAAGGGGTATTACCTTACGGAGCCGTCAGGCGAAGTGGAATACATAAAGCGAGACGCATCATCAAGCATATGGATGGAAACCGTTTTAATAAATAAGGCGGGGCAATATAATATTGTCGTAGAAAATCTGTTAGGAAATCAAGGATACTCTAATACATTCACGGTAAAACCTTCATATCCTGAAACAATAGAGATAGAGGGCATACCCTTGGAACTGATATCCGGCACAGAATATTCGGGGACCATAACAATAAAGGATAAATTTAACAACATTATCAATGACTATAAAGGCGATTTCATATTAGAGACAAAAGGAATTACAGCAGAAATGAACGGGTTAAATATAAAAATACTGCCGAAAAACAAGGGATATGGTCAACTCTCCTTGAAGGACAATAACAGCAATTTATTCACAGAAAAACATCTTGTTGTCATATCAGATACAAGATAATTTTTCACTGTTTATCAGGTTATAATAATGAATAAGAATTCAGCAGAAGTTGTATGTGTGGGAAGTGAACTTTTATATGATAGGATAAATACTGATATAAATATCATCTCCCGCACAATGGCTAAAACGGGTTATTCCATAAGAAGATGCACCATAGTGGGTGATGATAAAAAAGAGATACAAGATGTGGTCTCTGTCGCCCTTAAAAGAAGCGATATTGTGTTTATAACAGGCGGATTAGGCCCCACATCTGATGATTTAACACGGGAAGCAATAGCGGAATTGTTAAAGAAAAAACTGGTTTTTTCTGAAGATGTCTGGGAGACAATATACAGCAGATTGCATAAGAGAGGAATAAAAGAAATCCCGGAGATAAATAAGCGGCAGGCATATATCATTGAAGGAGCGGAGGTTATAATAAATGTAGTGGGAACAGCCCCGGGGTTGATATTAAACACAAAGAAAAAGATGCTGGTGCTCCTTCCTGGACCGCCTGCAGAACTAAGCCCTATGGTTAAAACATTTGCAGAACGTATAAAAGATGCAGAAGAGATAAAGACATACTGTTTTGGAATTTCAGGTTTACCTGAATCCGTTGTTGAAGATAAGATAAACAGGTTTTTAACTGAAAAAGGTATCAGATACACTATCCTTGCAAGTCCACAGATAATAGAGATACTTATACCTTCTCCAGGGGTATTAACATCGGTCCCTGAAATAGAGGATTTTCTTATTAATTCGTTTGCAGAGAACTATTTAGGAATGAACCCCCCTACTCTTCCCGTAATCATAGGTAATTTGCTTAAAGCAAAAAAACTAAAATTAGCGATTGCCGAATCCTGCTCAGGCGGGTTAGCCGGCAAGATTCTGACCGATATTCCTGGAAGTTCCGAATATTTTCAAGGGTCTTTTGTTGTGTATAGCAATATCCTGAAGAAAAGAGTTTTAGGCGTGCCTAAATCCGTTCTGAAAAAATACGGGGCTGTAAGCAAAACTTGCGCATTATATATGGCAAAGGGCGCAAAAAAGAAGGGAAAGGCAGATGTCTCCATAAGCATCACGGGAATAGCAGGCCCTTCAGGCGCAACACCTGAAAAACCGATGGGTCTTGTGTATATAGGTATCGGTCTTCCTAAAAATAAGTTTTATATCCATAAATTTATTTTCCCGGGGGACAGAAACAGAATCAGGGAAAGAGCGGTCTATCAAGCATTAGAACTTTTAAGGAAATATCTGATATGAAAAACAAAGCCATTTCAGTTGCAATAGTTGTTTTGATATTGGGAACATTGTTAATAAAGGTTATCACGCTCCCCCCTAAGGTAAAGACAGCAAAACTTATCAATATTCCGGAAGGGGCAACCGCTGTAGATATAGCGTTACTCCTTAAAGAAAACGGCATCATAAAACAAAGCGGCTGGTTCCTCTATCTTACAAAACGATATAATGTCCAAAAAAAACTGCAGGCAGGTTTATATGAGTTTTCCAACAGAACCGCCCTTAAAAAAGTAATCAGAAAGATTGTTCAGGGAGATGTTATTCTTGTAAAAATAACAATCCCAGAAGGAAGCACAATAAAAAATATTGCTGTTATTCTTGAAAACAATGGACTGGTTTCAAAAGAAGAATTCATACAATACGCCCTTGAACAAGAGCATTTAGAAGGACAACTTTTTCCTGATACATATCTCTTCCCCCATATTATATCCACTGAGGCGATAACGAGCACTATGAATAAACGGTTCAAAGAGATGTTTGCAGAGATATCCGGCGCCCAGATGACAGATGAGAATTACAAAAAAGCGCTTGAGATTATTACGATTGCTTCAATTGTTGAGAAAGAAGCAATGTATGACGATGAAAGAAAAATTATAGCGGGAATTATCTATAAACGACTGCAATCGCACATCCCCCTTCAGAGTTGCGCTACAGTAATATACGCCACAGGTGAGATAAAATCACGGCTCACAACATCTGACCTTAATGTAAAATCATCTTATAATACCTATATCCACAAGGGATTGCCGCCAGGTCCTATATGCAATCCAAGTTCTTCTTCAATTAAAGCGGCGCTAAACCCTGAAAAAACAGATTATTTGTATTTTGTATCCATGGGGGACGGCAGAAACTATTTCTCAAAGACATATGCCGAACACCTCGCTGCAACTAAGAGATTCCTTTCTTCAGGCGCGCCTAATAACACATCATCAGATTAAGCAGAGTTATAAACCCCTCAAACATAACTGATAGAAACATCCGAATAGGCGAGAAGAATCATACGGTAGGAATCACTTGAATATCATAGGGGGCAGGGGGTATGCCCTGCTCAACAAGGAAAGAGGTCATAATAGCTACCATTGCCCCGTTATCAAGACAGAATTGTTTGTCGGGTAAAGATAGTTTTATCCCTTTTTTTTGTGAAAGTTCCAGAAACCTTCGTTTTATATACCTGTTCTGAACAACACCGCCGCCAAGCAGTATGGATTTAACGCTGTATCTATCAAGACATCTTGATGTTTTTTCCGTTAATATATCCCCGACAGTTTTTTGAAATGAAGCGCATATATCAGGGACTGCTTGTAATCCGTTTTTCTTTATGTAATACAGAACCGCTGTTTTAAGTCCGCTAAAACTGAAATCCAGCGAGTCCCTGCCGAGATAGGATGCAGGAAACTTTATATTCTTCTCATCCCCTTTTTCCGCCATTTTTTCAATATACGGTCCTCCGGGAAACCCTAACCCAAGCATTCTTGCAACCTTATCAAATGTCTCACCGCAAGCATCGTCAAGTGTTTTGCCTATCATCTCAAAACTCACAGAATCTTTAACATAAAAAAATGTCGTATGCCCGCCGGAGATTACAAAACCAAGCGCAGGGAACTCCGCTTCCGGGGAAAGAAAATTTACAGATATATGTGAATGGATATGGTTAACCTTATAGAGTGGCTTACCGAGAGAATATGCCAACCCCGAAGCAAAAGATGCCCCGACAAGAAGCGAACCCTTCAACCCCGGGCGATTAGCGATTCCTATAAAATTTATATCTGACACTTTGATACCCGCTATTTTAATGGCTTGTTTAAACAAACCGTCTATTTGCTCTATATGCGCTCTGCTCGCAAGTTCAGGAACAATTCCTCCATAGGGGGAATGGATATCTTCCTGAGTTGATACAACATTACAGAGTATCTTCCCGTCCGCTAAAATCCCAATTCCTGTCTCGTCGCAGGATGATTCTACGCCAAGTATTATCATAGTAATAAAGTGGTTTTAAACAGAAGCCAAAAATAAAGAGGTTACGGTTGTTGTTTCTTACGCTTATTATTTTTTATTCAAGAAGAGAAGTGACAGGAACAATAGTCACCCCTTCTTTTTCTATTTCAGGCAATACTTTTTTTAAAACGGCTATAGTGTTTTTTCTTGCATGTCCTATGCCAATCGCTTTCCCCTCTTTTTTTGCGGTCTCAACAAGTTCCCTTATCTGCCCTTCTATGTATTGAGGGTCTGACTCGTTATCAAGGAAAACATCCCTTTTCGCTGTCTTTACACCCATCTCCTTGGCAATAATATAGCCCTTACTTTGCCTTACAGTCATGCTATCTACAAAGAAAAGGGATTTTGACTGAATAATCTTTAACAAAACCCGCATTTTTTCTTCATCTGAAGTGAATAAAGAACCCTGATGGTTATTCACCCCTTTTACCCCAGGATAAAAGTACTCAAGAGCTTCTTGAAACTTACGGTTAATCTCACTATCGTTCATATCTGTTGTTATAATACCCTTTTCCAGCGCTTGCGCAGGCGGTCTTGGCTCCAATGGCAGATGAAGAATCATATCTATTGACCGCTTATCTTTAATATCCTGAAATATCTCCTTGCTATAAGGGGCAAAAGGCAATAATGCCACGGTAATAGGTCTATTAATACGCTCTATCTCTTTTGCTATGTCCTTACTCCATCCAAGGTCATCTATGATGATTCCTATACTCGCTTTTCCTTTTATGGGCGGAGGAACAGGTTTTTTAGTTACGGTTGTCTTGCGCTCTTTAACGACAGGTTCAGAAATGGGAACTCTCTCTTTTTTAATCTCTTTGATAATACCAACTGAAACTAACAGGATACACAATATAATAAACAGCAATAGTGGAATAAAAGGAGATTTATCCGATAATTTGTTCTTAGCCATTGCCCGTTAATATCTCTTTCAAGGATTCAAGCGCCTGCTT
>JAAYXZ010000092.1 GCA_012515635.1 Elusimicrobiota bacterium | reverse complement strand
CTCAAATCCATTAGCCCGCTGGTAAGCGCAAGGATTGCCATTACCTCCGATGCCGCTGTTATATCAAACCCGGTTTCTCTGGAGATACAGTTATCCTTGCCCTCAACCCCTGTAATAATACGCCTTAACGCCCTATCGGATACATCCAATACTCTCCGCCAAGTGATGGAATCAGGGTTTATGTCAAGCGGATTTTTTTTACAAAGGGTGTTATCTATAAAAGCAGAAAGCAGATTGTGCGCTACTCCTACGGCATGAAAATCCCCTGTAAGATGAAGATTAAAATCCTCCATCGGTATAACCTGTGAATATCCGCCGCCTGCGGCACCACCCTTAATCCCAAAGACAGGACCAAGAGACGGCTGTCTTATACAGGAAAAAACTTTTTTACCCAGTTTGCCCAATGCCTGTGATAGCCCTATAGTTGTTACGGTCTTACCTTCCCCGAAAGGTGTGGGAGTAATTGCAGTCACATTGATATATTTCCCTGTTCTATTATCCTTTATGCTATCCAAAATATCATTTGAAACCTTTGCTTTATAGTTTCCGTAAAGTTCAAGGAACTTACTATCAATACAAAATTTCTCTGCTATCTCAGTTATCGGCAAAATTTTTGACTTTTGCGCAATTTCAAGATCACTATTCATCTTTTATCTCCTTAATTTTTTCTTTATGTCTTTAGAGATGTTTTTATTATTTAAAACCCTGATGCCTCCAAGACATCAGGAATATATTTCTCCCAACCCAGCGACATTATATGAATACCCGAGCAAAGGGTTTTCATACCCTTTATCAATTCAGCGGCAATACTAATACTGACCTTTGGTCTGTCCTTTTTATCCGCAGCAGCCATCATATTTATGTATTTATCAGGGATATTTACTCCTGCTACATTCTTATTCATAAACTTAGCCATACCTGCGGACTTCAAAAGAACTATCCCTCCTAAAACAGGCGCTCCAAACGGTAAAACCCGCTTCATAAAACTCTCAAAAGAGGTTAGGTCATATACTGCCTGCGTTTGAAAAAATCTTGCTCCTGCCTCAATCTTCTGCTCCATTTTCATAATCTGCAATTCCTGTGGTTCATACCCTGGGTTCACTACAGCCCCAAGAAAAAACTCAGGAATACCATCCAGTTCATTCCCCACCATATCTTTGCCTTTCATTAGACCAGAAGCAACCTTAAGCAACGAAACTGAATCAAGGTCAAAGACCGGCTTTGCTTGGGGGTGGTCTCCTAAAACCGTGTGGTCCCCCGTAATAACAAGCACATTTCTTATACCCAGAACGGATGCGCTTAAAAGGTCTGACTGCAAAGCAAGGCGGTTTCTGTCCCTACAGGTTATCTGAAAAACGGGCTCCAGTCCCCTTTCCGCAAGAAGACGTGATGTGGCAAGAGAACCAAGATGCATCACAGAACTTTGCAAATCCGTAACATTGAAAGCATCCACCTTGTCTTTAATACCCTCCGCCTCTTTTATGTGAGGCATTATATTTGTTCCCTTCGGCGGACCTATCTCGCTTGTAATAACCATTTTTCCGCTTTTAAGTTTTTCTTCAAAATTCATTCTTCACTCCTTTTGCCACCCTCTATAATTAATCTATAATCCCTTATATTAGTAGATTTTTTATGTAAAGCGCCTTCTTCTTTGAGTAATTTTAAACGCTCAGATATAAGAACCCATCCGCAATCCATATTCTTATCCACCTCGCACTTACCTTCCTTTGCTCCGCCGCACGGACCATTGAGAAGTCCTTTGGAGCATGAGGTAATAGGGCAAATTCCTCCTGTAATATTTAACCAGCACTCCCCGCATTGTTGGCAATCCGCATCTTGTGCTGTTAGACCCTGAAAACCGTTTATGTAATGTGTGTCACAGGCAGGAATTACCGGTATATCGGGTAAAATTTTTGCTAATACCTGAATACCTACGCCACAGGAAAAAACAATAACTGCTTCTGCATCTTTTAGTATATTTTCATATTTTTTATAATATTTTTCAGCAAACTCTTCCCTGCAAAGATAATCAACCCGCGCCACCCTATTTTTAACTCCTGCCTCTTCCAATAAAGAGTCAATCTCTTCCTCAGGGAAATAAACTTCCTTACAGCCGAAACACTTAAACACAAATATATTTTTGTTTCTCAGCGCCGCAATAATTTTTTCTCTTTCTTTAACTTTTGTTATTAACACTTTTTTTGCCTTTCTTCACCAGAGAAACTATATCTATCTTAGAGGAACATACATATTGGCAACATCCGCATTCAATACAACTATTCACTCTGTATTCAGACATTTCATTCCAAAGTTTTTTCTGCCCGTAATAGACATAATAATACGGCAAAAGTTCCATAGGACACACATCAACACACCTGCCGCATCTTATACAGATATTTTCTTCGGATATATCAACTGGCGGTTTTTGAAGCATTAAAATCCCCCCCGTCCCTTTTATAACCGCAGAATCAATATCTTTTTGTAAAAAACCCATCATAGGTCCGCCCATTCTCAGTTCATACTTCGGCTGTACTTCATTGATACCAAAACAATGCTTAAGTATATCTGAAAACGGTGTGCCAACCTTTACAATGAAATTCCCTGCAGATATGGCGTTTTCCCCTGCCACTGTAACCACTCGCTCTATAAGGGGCATTCCTTCATACACTGCGCGGTAAATAGCATAAAGAGTCCCCACATTAAAGACAACAATGCCAACATCAAAAGGCAGCCCTGCCTCCGGCACTTCTCTCCCCGTGGTTTTTTTTATAAGCATCCGCTCTGCCCCCTGCGGGTATTTTGTCTTTAATGCCTCCACTCTTATTCCCTGATATTTTTTTGCCGCGGTTTCCACAGATTCAAGCGCCTCGCTTTTGTTGTCCTCTATAGCAAATATAATATCAGTAACGCCTAACACTTTTTTAACAATCTCTATCCCTTTCATAATACTATCAGGCATTTCTGTCATCAGGCGGTTATCAGCATTAAAATATGGTTCGCTTTCGCACCCATTTACAACAAGGGTATCCACTGATTTTGGCGGATTTAACTTCACAGATGACGGGCACATAGCCCCGCCAAGCCCTATAATGCCTTTTTCGCTTATTCTCTTCAATAAATCCTCTTTTGATAATCCCTGCCAATCAGTTAAGGGTTCCACCGAACTGTCCAGTATCTCTAACCCATCATTTTCAATAATCACAGATTTTTGCGGTGTTTGAGAAACAGGATGTGTTCTATCCTCTATCGCTATTACTTTACCGCTTATAGGAGAATGAATCGTTGAGGAGAAAAACCCTTCGGCTTCCCCTATCTTTTCTCCTTTTTTTACCAAATCACCCTTTTTAACCAACGGCACAGCAGGTGTCCCTATATGTTGCGAAAGAAACACTGTTAATTTATCAGGGGCAGGGAAGACCTTAATTGGAATGGTGTCGGTCTCTTCTTTCTTCTCGAGGGGATAGACCCCGCCATAAAAACCGACCCTCCGCTTCTCTTGATTTGCTTTGCTGTATTCTCCCTTTTCTCCAACAGGGAAAACATTATAATCGTTTATATCAACCTTTTCCCCTATGGCTCTCCCTTGTCTTTTCAGCCGTTTATATATCTCTATCCACGCACATGGAAGTTCTCTGTTCACTTCACACTTTCCATCTTTATCCGCTCCGCCGCACGGACCATTTAAAAGAGATTTAGCGCAGTCCACCACAGGACAAATACCCCCTGTCTTCTCCAGATAACACTGCCCGCAAGCGGCGCATTTTTCCACGCCCAACGCAATACCGTGATAACCCTCGACAGAGGTGGCATTTCCACTCTGTGGAATGGAATCCGCAAGAGCAAGTATCTTCACTTGCCCGTTGAAAAAACCACTTACATACTGAATGCCGATTCCACAAGAGATAACACCTATACACCCTTTATCTGGAACAGATTTAAGGGCTCTCTCAGTATGGTAGTTATTGCATAAAAAATCTATTCCCTTGCATTCTATAACCTTTATATTCAATTCTTCCGCTATCTCTATAACCCGCTTACACTCATCTATTGCCTCCTCAGTGAATTCGGAGAAACATTTCTTACACCAAAGAAGAACAACACTATCCATCCCGAAAAGGATATCCCTAATCTCCTGCTCCGGTTTTATTCTATATTTTGTATAGTCAATTACTGTCTTTTTTTCCATTTGGCTGCCCTTACCACATTTCTTAAAAGTATAGCGGTAGTAACAGGTCCGACACCACCCGGCACGGGAGTAATGAAAGATGCTCTCTCTTTTGCTGTTTCAAACTCCACATCTCCCACTATTTTGTCCCCTACCCTGTTTATCCCGACATCTACAACTATAGCCCCTTCCTTCACCCAGCCGCCGGGTATAACATTCGCTTTACCCACAGCAACAATAAGAATATCCGCGCGGCGGACATACTCTTCCAGCATACCTGCTTCACTTGTCCCTATATGACATATTGAAACTGTGGCTAATTTATCCACAAGTAAAAGGGCTACGGGTTTGCCTACTATATCGCTATGCCCTACCATCGTTACATTCTTGCCATAAAGGTCAACGCCTGTAGAATTTATTACCTCTTTTACAGCAAGCGCTGTGCATGGGGCAAGATACGGTCTGCCGTAAATAATCCAACCCATATTCACAGGACTTACTCCCTCAATGTCCTTTTCCGGCAGGATAGATACCTGTATGTTTTTTACATCCATACCCTTCGGCAAAGGTAATTGCATAATAATACCTGTAACGCTTTTATCCATATTGAGCGCCGTTATCTCTGATATCAGTTGCTCTTCTTTTATATCCGCGGGCAGATTTTTCAGTTCATATACTATCCCTATCTTCTCACAGTTTTTTTTCTGCTGGTTCGTATAGAGAACACTCGCAGGATTTTCGCCCGCTTGAACAGCAATAAGTTTTGGTATTATGTTTTTCGCCTTCAATTCTGTTATCTCTTTTTTTACTTCTTCTTTTATTTTTTCTGCGATTGCTTTACCGTCAATAAGATTACCCATCTTTTATCTCCAGTTTTTTCAACACTTTACAAGTTACGGCTTTTCCTTTCTCCATAACTTTCTTTTCTATCCGCTCAATCTCTTGTAAAGAGTTAGTTATAAATTCCTTGTCTCCCGTAATATACTTAAGATTTATCAACAAATTTATCTTGGCGCTGATAAATACAGAGACAGCAAGAGCGGACGATATTCCTGTATCTGATATAAGGGCTTGGTTCCCTTTTTCTGCAAGTATCTCTGCAAATTCAATAATTTTAAGCGCCGCCCTGCATATATCAAGATGAAGAGCCGCCGATTCTTTTAAATATTTTGTAGCGGTTATGGCATCCTTTGAGGATGTATATTTCCTTATGTTTGCATAAATTTCGCTGTCTCTCTCTATGTAAGCGGAGAGTTTTTTAAGGATTATTTCATTTTCAACGAATATATATTTCAATTCCTTCTCATAAACAATATATCTCTCTTTTCCCAGTGTATAGTTTAATACCATCCCAATAAGCGCTGAACTTAATGAAGATACGCAGGCAACAACACTTCCGCCGCCTGGCACAGAGGTTTTTGCGAAAGTTCTGTTTATATATACTTCCAGTGTTTCTTTTAAGTAGTTGTCTTTTTCTTCCGTCTTCATTATCGGTTAATTAACCTTTGATATCTCTCGTAATTTTCTTCCCATAGACCAATATCTTTTGGCTGATAGACGAATAGAGGAAAGGATTTCCTCACAACCTCGCGTAACTGAAAAATATCAGCAATCTCCTTGTTCGCAATTGCCTGAACAAGTATATTTCCTATTCCTGTTGCTTCCACTGGCCCCGCAATCACTATTTTCTTTAATGCTGAAGCGGTAAACTGAGACAGCATCTTGTTTTGAGAGCCGCCCCCTACTATGTGAAGCACCTCTATTCTTGCGCCTATAGATGTTTCAAGTTTCTCCATAACGCTTCTGTATTCCATCGCTAAACTCTCCAGCACCACCCTTGTTATCTGCGCAAGACCTTCGGGAACCTCTTGCTCTGTCGCCTTACAATAATTCTGAATTCTTTTAGGCATATCTCCGGGAAAAAGAAACTCCCCGTTATTTACATCTATGAAAGAGAGAAAAGGTTTTGCTGAATACGCCATATCCGTAAGTTCCAGATATGAATAATCATGCCCTTCTTTCAACCACTGTCTTCTGCACTCCTGGAAAATCCAGAGCCCCATTATGTTTTTCAAAAACCGTATCGTTTTATTATATCCGCCCTCATTAGTAAAGTTGTATGCTAAACTCTTCTCATTCACAAGGGGTTGTGTTATCTCTGTCCCAAGCAAAGACCATGTTCCTGAAGACAGATAAGCCCATGTGCTGTCTTGCGCAGGAACGGAGACAACCGCTGATGCGGTATCATGGCCGCATACAGTATAAACGGGCATTGCGGATATATTCAGTTCTTCCCTTATATACTCTGAGAGATTACCGAGATGCATAGCAGGAGGGACAACTTCAGGAAGCAACTCTGACGGAATTCCGAGTTTTTCCAGAATATCCGTTGCCCATTCCCCCGGAACTCCACCTTCCTTCCTTTGGACGCTGGAATCATACATCTGGGAAGTGCTCGCAATGGTGTATTCCGCTACTTTTTTCCCTGTCAAAAAGAAGTTTAAAAGGTCAGGCATAAAAAGAAGGTTTTTTGCAGAGTCAAGAATATTCGGGTATTCCTTCTTTGTCGCATAAAGTTGGAACAGGGTGTTAAAAGACATAAACTGAATTCCTGTTCTCTCAAAGATTCTTTCTTTAGGGACAATACTGAACACTTCTTCCATAATTCCCTCTGTCCGCCTATCCCTGTAATGAAACGGATTTGACAGAAGGATGTCGTTTTCCCCCATAAGCCCATAGTCAACGCCCCAAGTAGTTACCCCTATGCCTGATATATCTCCCTCGCTTTTTGACATAGCCAGTATTTTTTTTATCTCGGAAAAAATAGCAAGAACATCCCAATAAATATGGGAATATAATCTAATATTGCTCGTAGGAAACCGATGTATCTCTTTTAAGAAAACTTTCTCTCCATCGAATTCGCCTACCAGCCCCCTGCCACTTTCCGCACCGATGTCTATCGCTATAAATTTTTTGTTTTTCATTGTGTATAATTTACATTTATCTGTTTTATGTGTCAAATAAACGTTGAAACGGAGTAGTAATGCAATTTAATCTGCTGTTTTATTAAAAAAAGAGGCTTCATTCTGAATGCCTTGATAATTTTAGTTTTTTCTTACAGGGAACATATCTGCTATATCTTCCATACATTACGTAGTCTCTTCCTCAATCCATGCAAGATAACGTTTACTGCCGCAAGAAACAGCAACGGAGATTATCTCCGGAACTTCATAGGGGTGTATTGCTTTTATTGTTGTTTCAATTTTTTTATACAGTTTTTTTTGACTTTTTATAATACAGAGATATTCTTTTTCCTTCTCTGTTTTCCCCTTCCATCTGTATATGCTTGAAATCGGAAACACTTGGATGCAAGCGGCAAGTTTGTTTTCAAGCAACTTCTCCGCAATTCTCTCTGCTTCCTTTTTACTTCCTGTTGTTGTTAGCACCTGTATATATTCCATCAGAAAACCCCGTCTATAGCAACAGCGCAGAAAGGACACTTTCCGTTACTTATTCTGTTCTCCGTAACGGTGAAACCACGTCTGTGTATTAATAATTTTTTACAGGAATAACAATATGTATGCTCCCCTTCAGTATCAGAGATATTGCCTGTATAAACATATCTTAATCCTTCCTTAAAGCCGATATCTCTTGCTTGTAGAATCTTTCGGGATGACTCGGAATAATAGTCGCTCATCTTGTGCGAAGGATAAAACCTGCTTATATGCCACGGTATAGCCGTATCTATCTCTCCAATTAAATCTGCTATCTCTGTTATCTGAACTTCAGAATCATTATGTTCAGGGATAAGAAGCGTTGTTACTTCCACCCAAATGCCAAGTTTCTTCATTAACTTTATGTTCTCAATTACAGGAGCCCTTCTTGCTCCGCATAGTGTTTTATAAAACTCCCCATCTCCTTTTAGGTCAACATTGGCTGCATCAAGATATTCCGCTATTTTTTCCAGAGCTTCTTTGCTCATATATCCATTGGTGACAAAATTATTTTTTAGTCCTTTTTCTCTTGCTTTCTTTGCTGTATCATACGCAAACTCAAAAAAAATAGTGGGTTCGGTATATGTGTAGGATATAGAACGACACCCTGACGCCAAAGCCCTGTTGACTATCTCTTCAGGCGAGATAAATGACTGCTCATTAGTTATCTCTACCTGCGAGATACTATGATTTTGGCAGAAAAGGCAGGAGAAATTACAACCTACAGTGGCTATGGAAAACGAGAGAGAACCGGGCAAAAAATGGAAAAAAGGTTTTTTTTCTATCGGGTCTGCATGTTCCGCTATAATATCGCCATATACAAGAGAAAACAGTTTGCCTTCTTTGTTAACCCGCACTCTGCACTTTCCTTTTTTGCCTTCACCTATTATGCAGAAATGATTACAAAGGCGGCACTTAATTCTTCTGTCTTCTATTTCTTCCCATAAAACAGCTTCTTTAGGGATTATCATTAAAAAAAGGTTATCTGAGTTGAAATGTAAGGACTAACGGGCTATTATTTCTTATAATCTCAACGGAAACAATCTCTGTCCCTTCTTTTAATACTTGGTTATATACCGAAAAACCTTTTGAGATACTGTCTATGAATACACCATTTACCCTGCGGACAATATCTCCGTCCCGCAAACCATATTTATACGGTAAACTGTTGAGCGGAAGATTTGTAATCTGAAAGCCATCTACTTTGCCATTTTGCATTTTCGGGGCAATATTAACTTTTTTAAATAACTCCGTATCCTTCCTTATCTCCTCAAGGGCTGCATTCTTTTCTATATATACCGGGTCGGCAAATTCAGGGACAGGAACAGCTGTCGGATTAACTACTTTGTTCTCTGTTATGCCTTCTCTCTTTTCCGTTTCACTTTTTTCGTCAAGCTTAATTGTCAGCCCAGGGGCAACAGATAACAAAGGTTCATTTCTGTTATCCAGTTTAAAGGACAACACCTCCTCTTTCTCATTGTATAAAAATATAACGCCATCTTCTTCTATTTTAAGTATTTTGGCATTCTCCACCACGTCCCCTTCCTGAAAAACAAGTTCTTCATTTTTTCTTTGAACCCTTAAAACAGCATAGGAACCATTTTCAGGAAAATAGGCAATACCAATAAGGTTTATAAGAGAATTCAAAGACGGAGGCGGCGCAGGTTTAATAATAGGTGTCTTCTCAAGCACCGGCGGTGGCGGTTTAGGGACTGATTCAGTAAAGATATTTTTCTTTAGAATAATGGAATAATTTTCTTGCGCTCCAAATAATGGAAATGTTAATCCTATAACTATGATGAAAACCACGTATCTTTTTCTCATATATCAAATTATACCTCACATATCTCGTAAAAACAACAAACCACAATATCCGCTATTT
>JAAYXZ010000091.1 GCA_012515635.1 Elusimicrobiota bacterium | reverse complement strand
TTCGGTCAGAATAATATTTTTCAAGTTTTTTATCCGATTTTTTAATGGACTTCTTCGCTTCAACTATCGTCTTTGTTAAAGAACGGTTTCTTTTTGCGAGACCTATCTTTAGTTTTTCAAATACAATGCTCTCCAAGTCGTCATTCGCTGTGTATAAACTTCTGGAATAGCCTTTGCGTTTTATTTTTTTTACAGCCCTCCACTCTTCCAATTTTTTGATGTTAATACTTATATTGCCTTTGCTGGCATTTAGTTTTCTGCTCATATCTATAGGAGACATCGGTTCGGGAGTAATGTAAAGAAGAGCGTATATTTGGCAGACCGTTTTATTAAGCCCTATACTTTTACCTAAATCACCGATGTTTTCTATGAATTTCTTTCGGATATCCATTTTAATGTTTAAAGATTATCTTTCTCCTATTTGTAATTTAAAGATATGGTTTCTTTTAATTTTGGTCAATCAATTCATTTAACATCTCTTTTGCAAGCGTAAAATCGGGATTGAGTTCTAATGTGCGGTTTAACATAAAAATTGTTTCCTGATTATTGCCCTGAAGATAAAATGTTTGAGCAAGCAGGAAGGTTGCCTTGAAATCATTAGGCAATAATTTGTAATAGGTAAGCGCTTTTATATGAGCGCTTTGTGTATTGTTCTGCTGAAGGTCATACTGTATGTTTTTTATACTGAGGCCGACAAATCCGCGCCATGAAACATCAGGGAGCAATGGTCCTGGCTTTGTGTTGAAAAGAAAAGCGAAAAACCCTGCAAAACAGCACATTAAAAGGGGCTGTAAAACTTGCTTCGCTTTTAGACGCTCTATAACCCATACAATAAAATACCCTGAGCAAATAGAAAAACAACCGACAGCGGGCAGGCGAAATCTTTCGGTTATGAAAAACAGGACGACCCAAAGAACATTCGTAACAGTAAAGGTTATGAAAATAAAGTTTCTTTTCCAATCTCTGAACATTACAAGCAAACCTGCAATGCCTACGGGGATAATAAACCCAAATCTTATAAAAGCGAATTTCAACGAAGGGATAATTCTTTCTATCAAATAAACATTGAGGTTTTGAGGCCATTCATAACTGGTAAAGAAAATACCTGTCTTTATAAAGAAAAGCTTCCAGAAAGCCAGAGATAGCGGACTTAAAAGTTTTCCTGTGGGATAATGGAATAGCCCGAGGGAATCAGCGCTGTTGCCGATTTTCCAGTTAACCAGACCATTAGTGCATATAGGGACAAACATTCCGCTTACATAATAATTTCTTATGGTGATTGGTAAAATAACTAAACCGGAGATACCAAGAAGAAGTAAAAATACGGTTAAGGGCTGCCATTTTTCTTTTATTGTAAAAGGCAGAAATTTTTTCTCGGGATAAAGATACAGCCCGATTAATAAGAACGGCAAGAATATGGCTATAGTTGGTTTTGCAAGGGCAGCAAGACCTAACACCACCCCGGTTAAAATCCATCTTTTAAGGTTTGTTGTTTGAAGGGAATAATAAATAAGCGCAATGAAAGCGATATACAGAAAATATATTAAGCCGTCGCTTAATATAGAAGAGGCATATACTATGGATGTCAGGTAAAACAGCCCTAAGAACGCGGCAATAATACCTACCCAGTCATCGTAAATTGTTTTCCCAACATAATACAGCATAAGACAAAGAAAAACATCCATAAGCAACTGTATTAAAGATATTACAACAAGGTTGCCTCCCGATAGAATGTGTAACAGCGCAAGAAAATATGCGTATAAAGGCGTCATATAAAACGGCTCGCCGCTTACATACCATGGGTGTTTTAAGATTTGCTGCGCCCAAAGCAAAAACGTCTTTTGGTCATACCCGTCCATCAACAAAGGATTAAAGTAAGCAGTGTCTTTGAAAAAATACAGATACACACCTCTTATAATAAGGCCTGCCAAAAAAATCGCAACAAGCAAGATTTTATTTGTATGGTTTTTCTTTTGTTGTTCTTTAGGATATCCGATTTTTTTTAACATCTTCTATGCAATCCCTTATGATGTCTTTTATATTGTATTGTGGAGAAAAATTTGTCATATCCCTGATTTTTGTAATATCAGGCATTCTCCTTGACATATCTTCAAACCCCTTTGAATAAATCTCCTGCGGATTAATACAAATAATCTCGGAAGCGCTCTTCGTCATCTCTTTTATTGCTATCGCAAGTTCTTCTATGGTTACCTCTTCTTCACTTCCCATATTAAAAACCTGCCCATAAGCGTCTTCTTTTATTATTAGATTTATCATCCCATCCACTATATCTTTCACATGAGAAAAACATCTTGTCTGTTTGCCATCCCCGAAAACAGTAATCGGCTGATTGTTTAACGCTTGTTTTATAAATCTTGGAATAACCATGCCATATTTATCGCTTTGACGGGGACCTACCGTATTGAATAATCGTATAACTATCACGGGGAAATTTTTTTCCTCAAAGAAAGCGAACGCAAGAAATTCATCTATCGCTTTTGTGCAAGCATAACTCCACCTCTTCTTTTTTGTTGTTCCTATCACAATATCAGCGTCTTCTTTGAATGGCACATTTGTATTTTTCCCATATATTTCAGATGTAGAAGCCAGTAATGTTTTTTTATTATGTTTAGCGCATAACCGTAATACATTGTAAGTGCCTTCAACATTAATGATAATAGAATCAACAGGATTATCCATAACTCTTTTTACTCCGACAACCGCTGCAAGATGAAAAACAAAATCCACTTTTTGTATCATCTCTTCAAGAAGAACAGAATTTAAAATAGTATCTATAAAAAGATGGAATTTTTCGTGATGCATTATCTCTTTTATGTTATCAAGAGAGCCAGTGGAAAGGTCATCAATAACAGTAACATCGCTGCCTGACAACAGAAGCTTTTCTGCAAGATGAGAGCCGATAAATCCGCATCCGCCTGTAATTAGATATTTCATTTCATCCTTTGTATTAAAAGTTTTTGTATATTATCTATTCTATATTATAAAAAAAATTTGACAAAAATAAAAATATGTTTTTAAATGAGATAAAATTTAAGAGTAAGAACTAAGAAAAGGAGGTGAAAAAAATGGCTAAGAAAATCGCTAAGAAACCTGCAGCAAAAAAGGCAGTGAAAAAAGCGCCTGCGAAAAAAGTTGCGAAGAAGGTTGTAAAGAAGACCGCAAAAAAATGCGCTACTAAAACAGCGAAGAAAAAAGTAGTGAAAAAAGCGCCTGCGAAAAAAGTTGCGAAGAAGGTTGTGAAGAAAAAAGTTGCGAAAAAGACAGCTAAGAAAAAATGAGAAGAAAGAAAAGGAAGTTGAAATGGCGCTCTAAAAGAGCGAACCATCGTAAAAAGCCCACTATGGGTTAAAACAGGTTAAATAAAGAGTGAACTGACAGAAGTTTCAAGGTGTATTCTCTTGATTGCTTCAGCCAGTAACTCTGAAACTGAAAGTTTGACAAAGTGAGGAGGAAAAGAACCGGTAGCAATAGTATCGGTTATAATAACCTCTTTAAATAGTGATGTGTTAAGTTTCTCTGCTATGTTGTTTGAGAAAACGGGGTGCGTGCAGGCAGCATAAATAGCAGCTGCTCCTTCATTGAGCAGTTTGTGTGCTGCTTCTACTACTGTATTACCAGTAGAAATCATATCATCTATAATAATTGCCTCACAATTTTTCACAGACCCTATCGTATGAACCGTCTCTACCATATCAGGACCAATTCTTCTCTTATCCACTATTGCAAGTCCGGCATTAAGACGTTTGGCAAATGCGCGCGCTGTTTTCACTCCTCCGACATCAGGAGCCACTACTACGGGATTCTTTATGTTTTTACCTTTCAGGTAGTTAACTATTACAGGTGCAGCAAATAGATGGTCCACAGGTATATCAAAGAACCCTTGTATTTGCGGGCTATGTAAATCCATAGTTAATATTCTGTCCGCTCCTGCAGAAACAAGCAGATTGGCAACAAGTTTAGCGGTTATCGGAACACGCGGCTTGTCTTTCCTGTCCTGTCTGGCATAGCCGTAATAAGACAGAACCGCCGTAACTCTCTTAGGAGACGCTCTACGAAATGCATCCATTGTGATAAGAAGTTCCATTAGATTTTCGTTCACTGGCGGGCAAGTAGGTTGAATAATAAAAATATCCTTGCCTCTGATATTTTCTTCTATCTGCAAACTTATCTCTTTATCCAAAAATCTATAGATATTTATCTTCCCCAGTTTTTTTCCTAAACTTGCAGCAATCTTTTCTGAAAGGTCTGGGTTTGCTGTCCCTGAAAATATTAAACAATTATTCATGTTTTTCCTCCTTGCCAGTTAACAAAAAATGTGTAGCTTTCTCTATGTCTTCTACACTATTTATACCGAGAGATTCTTCAGGTGTTTCTGTCATATGTGTTCCGATGGTCTTACCCTCATCACTTAATATTTTAATCACATCCGTAAGATAATATTCTTTTTTTATCTCATCAAGCGCAACTTTAGACAAAGCATCAAACAACGGTTCTTTTTTAAATATATATATGCCTGTGTTAATCTCTTTTATAGATTTTTCTTCTGCAGTAGCGCTCAACTCTTCCACTATTGCAAGCACCCTGCCCTCTCCGTCCCTTTTGATTCTCCCATAATCCGTTGGGTTGTCTATCAGAGCAGTGAGTATTGTAGCGGTATTATCTGTTTTCCTGTGGGCAAGAATTAAATTATTAATGGTTTTTGTTGTTATAAAAGGAACATCTCCGCAGAGAATAAGAACATCCCCTTGATAATTTTCCAGATGCATCTTCGCTTGCAGAACTGCATCACCTGTTCCTTTTAAATGCAGCTGCTCTGCATACTCCACTCTTTTACTCTTTAATTGTTTAAAGACATCTTCTTTCTTATACCCCACTATAATAATTGTTTTTTGAGGGTTAATTTTTTCTATAGTATCCAAAAGATATAAAAGCATTGGCTTTCCGAGAATTTCTCTTAGAACCTTTTGGGAAGCGCCGCCGAGTCGTTTACCTTTTCCTGCGGCAAGTATAACTACTGCAAGATTTGAATCCATTCTTTTCTCTCTCCTTGTAATTCTTGCTTCTCAAAACTGCCTTGCGAGACCTCTTTCCGCTCTCGCTTCTCACTATGGCTCAAGTTAGTCACCCGCTGATATGAGCAGTAACTTTCACCCCCACCTTAATCCTCCCCCCTCAAGGGGGAGGGAAACAGATGGGCGACATCTCCCCTCAAGGGAAGGAGAACAATAGAGGCAAAACAATTCCTTACTTCGCTCTATTCTAATCCTCTCCTTATAATTCTTGCTTCTCAAAACTGCCCGGCGAGGATTTGAACCTCGAACCTCGGCTCCAAAGGCCGGTGTGTTACCATTACACCACCGGGCAAAATTACAATTTTCAGTTTTTAGTTGCTACAAGGGATTATTTTAAACTATTTTTCATGAAAGGTAAAAAAATCATACTTCTTGTGTAACCCTCAAAACTTCAGATATAGTTGTCAGTCCATCTCTTATCTTTGCCGCCCCGTCCATTTTCAAGGTTGCCAATCCCTTCTTCAATGCAGTTTTTTTAATTTCAGCGGCAGAGATTTTTTCTGATATCATACCTCTAATCTCCTCATCAACAACCAACAGTTCAAATATTCCTTTCCTTCCGTAATAACCCTCATTAAAACAAATATCGCAACCATCAGCGGTCTTATAATTTATGTGTGAAAGGTCTTCCTCTGCAGGGAACAACTGCTGGAGTTCTTTCAATGGGGGAGTTGTTGGCTTGGAACAGCGTGGACAATTAAGGCGTATAAGCCGTTGGGCCATAACACCTACGAGAGAAGATGATATAAGGTAGGGCTCTATCCCCATATCTATTAACCGAACGATAGCGCTTGTTGCATCATTTGTATGTAATGTGCTGAATACAAGGTGTCCTGTAAGAGATGCCTGAATAGCCATCTCTGCGGTCTCTTTGTCTCTTATCTCCCCTACCATTATTATATTGGGGTCATGTCTTAAAATAGACCTGAGTCCATTGGCAAAGGTAAACCCCACTTTTGAGTTAATCTGTATCTGATTTATCCCTTCTATATTATATTCAACAGGGTCTTCCAGTGTAATGATATTTATGCCCGGATTGCTTATTTTAGAAAGAGCGGCATATAAAGTAGTTGTTTTGCCACTTCCGGTGGGACCTGTCAGAAGAATAATACCATGGTCTAAATGTATCAATTCGTTAAACTTTTTGTATGTGCCTTCCGAGAACCCCAGTTCATTAAGGGATAGAAGGAAGGTGCTTCTGTCAAGCAAACGCAGAACAACAGATTCCCCGAAAAATGTAGGGATTATAGAGACACGGATATCTGTTGTTTTGCTGTCTATTTTGATAGAAGTTCTTCCGTCCTGAGGAATTCTCTTCTCTGCGATATCCAGATTTGAAATTATTTTTATTCTTGTTACTATAGCAGGATGAAACTTTTTAGGAAGAACGAAGATGTCATGTAAAATACCGTCCACCCTATGCCTGACCTTCATTACTGATTCTCCAATGTTTATGTGAACATCACTTGCCCTCATAGATATGGCTTTATACAAAATCTGGTTAACAAGACGAATAATAGGCGCTTTATTAGCAAGGTCAAGAAGGTTCATGCTTTCAACATCTATATCTTCTTCAAGATGAGTCATCTCTTCAGAGTTAAGGTCATCTATTACTTTTTGGGAAGTGGTAGGATGATAATAGTATTTATCAAGACATTTGTGTATGCTGTCTGTTGAGGCAAGGGCGATTTTAACCTCTCTATTAAGCCGCGTTGTTATTTCGCTTAAATCTATTTTTAAAAGGTCATCTGTTGCAATTATAATTTCCCCTTCCTTGTCTTTTAATGGAAGAATACTGTTGTTTTTCAAAAAAGAAAAGGGGAATGAAGATAACAATTCCAGGTCTATTATCTCTTCAGGTTTGTCTATCCAAAGAACAGATTTGCCTTCCATCTTACTTTTTAAGTTTATCTCCCATAATAGCAGCTTCTTTCTCTATCCTAAGCGCTTCTGCCTCTTCAAAGGTTGTCATAATATGAGGAGTGATAAATATCAGAAGGTTTGTTTTTGTTACTTTTTTGGAATTATATCTGAACAATTTTCCAAGCAAGGGAATATCTCCAAAAAAAGGAACTTTCTTAACAGTGTTTTCTGTGTCATCTCTAACCAATCCACCCAAAACCACAGTCTTTTTATTAGGGACTATAAGCATTGTGTCCACAGATCTTTTTGCTGTTGTCGGCGCTTCAGTAAGTCCGCCTTCAATGACTTTTGTTACCTCCTGCGCTATCTTCAAACGAACATATTTATCCTGGCTTATCTGCGGAGTAATTTTAAGGGTAAGCCCAACATCTTTATAGTCATAACTCTTTATTGTGTCTGAGGAACTTGATGAGGCCTGAATAAATCTTGTCTCCTTAAGATACGGGATATTCTCGCTGACATTTATTACTGCTTCCTGATTATCGCTCGTTACTATTTGGGGTGTTGACAGGATATTAAATTCTCCTTCTTTTGAATAGAGGTTGACAAGAGCCCCTACATCCAGAGGATATGTAAGAGCCCCTTTATAAACCCCGATAGACAATCCTTCAGGAGGAGCGCCGCCTGCCGCATAGGAACCTATGTAACCGAAATTTGTTCCTGCCCCTCCTGTAAACCGCTCATTATCAAAAGTGTCTGTAGCCGCCCATTCTATTCCTATACGTTCTGTAGTATCATAAGATACTTCTGCTATTAATGCCTCTATGAGAACCTGATGGGTTAATATATCCAACTCTTTTATGATTTGTTCTATGTTGGGAAAATCATCAGGGTCGGCATTGATTATAAGAGAATTGGTTGCTTTTGCTGCCACTACAGAAGGTTGAACTGGCGGAATATCTCCCCGCCTTGCCGTCTGTCTCGGTCTGCTGAGCAATTGCATCAAAATTTTGGCAACCTCTTCAGCATCAACATTTTCAAGTCGATATATCTTAAGAAGTTCTTTTCCTGGCGGAGCGGAAACATCTATTTTACTGACTATATCCTGAATCTTGGCTATATTTGAACCTGTATCGGAGATAATAAGGGAGTTTGTTCTGGTATCCACCGTAATCTGCCCTGTCTTTGTAATATAAGGCGTAAGTATCTGGGAAAGTGTATCCGGCGGATAATATCTCAATGGTATTATCTGGATAAAAAAATCCTCCATCCTGTCGTTGGGTATCTCTCCAACATTTATCTCTCGCATCCTGATTCTTGCTTCCGTTGAAGGTATTATTAACGAAAGGGAATCTTTCTTTATTACTGAGAAACCATAAAGATTAAGGATTGTTTTAAAGATAGAGTCAATCTGTTCCGATGGGACTGATTTGTTTGCATAGACAGTTATAGTTACTTTTACATTGGGGTCTATAAGATAATTTTCTTTCGTGAAATCTCCAACAAGTTTTATAAATGTTTTGATATCTACATTATTAAGGTTGAGGGTAAAATCGCTTGCGGGCAGTTCAACCGTCGTAAATATAAGATATAAGATGCCACTTATTATGGATAGCCATTTCTTCATTGAAAGATTTTTATACATATTTGGTAACTAATTTAAAATCCCAATTAAAATTTTAATTTTTCTATCTGTTTATTCTATGGGATAAAGGAATCTTTATTGATACCCTCCCATATACAGGTCCCTGCGTAGATATATATTAGAATCCTCCCGGACCACCATATCCTCTTGTCTCTCTGGCACCTGTCTGTTTGTCGCGGATAGTTCTTATCGCGCTGCGAATAGCGTCTTTTACGCTCTCATCTTCTTCCACTCTGAGACGTTCTAATAGTTTTTCTATTGTGCTGTCTAAACTATCTCTTTGCCCAATAGTTTGTATTGCTTCTTTTCTAATTTCCGGGTCCGGGTCATCTATATATCTCAACATAGAAGAACTTGTGCCGAACATACTCTGAAGCCCCTCTGAATCTCGAGAGCTGTCTTTTGTTGAATCTTTTTTCACAAACCATTCAAGAGAATCCTGTATCATCTTTTGTATTTCAGGGTCTTCCTCATATTTAAGACGCACCAGCAATGTCCTCAGAGCAATAAGGTCTTTTCTTTCTTGTGAAGACCTCTCATTGCTACTGCCGCTATCACTATCTTTAGACAGCAAATTTTTCCTGGCAAAGACCTGCATAGCATACTTTCTTACTATCGGGTCCGGGTCCTCCATAAATCTCTCAAGTGTGATGTTTGTTCCATAAATCATATCGAACCCTACAGAAGCAATATCTCTTACTTCAGGGTCAGGGTCTGAAGAAAGCATTATCATAATATCCGGAAGAAAAATTGCTCCAAGATTTTCAGTTACGTTACTGGTTGAATCACTACTGCTACTACTCGTCGTCGTAGTGGTGTCGTCATCCATAAAACCTGAAGTAATTGATTGGAGCGCCTGTTTTCTAATATCAGGGTTAGGATGTCGTAACATTCCCCCGATAATAGCTGTCAAAAAATCAGGAGCAACCCTTGAAGTATCGTCATCTGTTGTTGTGCTCCGTCCAAAATCAGTAGTAGACCCTGTTGTAGTCCGTGAACTACTATCAGAAGAGGTGCCCGTTCGTGATGATGTCTGGGCATAGAGTTGTGAAAGAGTAAAAACAAGTATTGTCAATATACAAAGTTTAGTAATCTTTTTCATTTGCCACCCCCGTTGTTATCTTTATCATAATAAGAAAGTTTAAAATTTCTCAAGTATTCCTGCGTTTATTTCTCTATCGGTTTTTTGTCTATCAGGCATACTGACACTCTCGGCCTCCTGATAGGTAGTTACAATATAGGGTGTAAGAAACATAACCAGTTCACTGGTAGATTTAGCATAAGCCGGCTTTTTGAACAGATATCCTAACAAGGGAATTCTTCTCAAAAACGGCACACCTGATTCCGTCACCTCTTCTCTATGCTGTATCATTCCGCCTATTACAAGTGTCTGACCATCAAAGAGCGTTACATTCTGTGTTGTCTCTCTTTTAGAGATAATAGGATATTGCGTTTCATATGCTTCTCCCGCAGCAACTGCAGAAAGTTCCTCCATCTTTACAAGGCGGGAATCAAAGATATTCATAGAGAGGAATATAGTTCTGTTTCTCTGAATAATGGGGGTAACTTCAAATTCTGTTCCGACTTCCTCTTCCTGAACAGTGAACGAACCTGTTGTATCTGTTACCTCACTTGATGTCCCGGTAGTCCGTGTATATTCAGGTATAATATAAGGATAGTTCTGGACAACCCTTATAATTGCAGTAGTTCCGTTTAAACACATTATTTTGGGCGCCTGAACAAGTTTCACTTCCCCTTGAGATGCAAGAGCGGTAATAAGTGAATTAACATCACTATTTGTTAATCCAAAAGCAAAGTCACCTGAAGGCAGGGTTGAGGTTACTCCCGGAGTAAATGTAGGAGTTGCTCCATATCGGGGACCTGTGAGTGTTGTATCCAATGCGCTAATCATTTTGGAACTTATAAGCCAGTCAATGGAGAAAGTGTTCGCTTTAGATAGAACTACCTCTATAATTTTGGCTTCTATAAGCACCTGTGATATTGGCATATCCAGTGAAGATATAACATTCTGTATCTGCTGTAATAAGGCAGGGTTATAGACATCGGCAATGATAGAATTTGTTCTGGGGTCATGCACTATGTTTTCCAGTTGAAATGTTTCCCGAAGGGCTTTGGTTATTAACGCAGCATCTCCATAATAAACATTGAATACGCGTCTGTTGGTTTCCTGTAGCGCTTTATCTCTGGTATTGTATTCTTCCCTCGTCATTATTTTAATTGCGCCGTCTTCCTCTATATATTTAAGTCCGTTGGCTTCGCAAATAAGGTCAAGCGCTTTCTGCAGAGGCTCATCTTTGATGTTAACCGTTACTTTGCCTCCAACCCCTTTAAACACTATTATATTTACACCTGTAATGTCATATATCTGCTTTAATGTCTGTTCAAGGGGTGCATTGTTAAGATTAAGAGTTACGAGGGATTTGCCTATCTCTCCAAGCAATGGTTTTTCACCTTCATATTCGCCCTGAATAATCTGGTCTACCTGTAAGCGCGCCTGATTTGCCAAACGAATCGTCTCTGTATACTGTTTTTGTTCGTATGCCTTTTTAGCCATTGTAAGTGTTGATTGGGGCGCTGTCATCTCAAAAGAAGGAATTTGATGTTTTTTCTCCATATCCTGAACATACGCATAAGCGTCAAGAAGCAATCTCTGAGCAGTCATAACATACGCTTCAAGTTCCCCTTCTTTAGACACTTCCACTTCCACGGTTTTTTCTTCTGCCGGCTTGAATACTTCCTTTAATCCGGTTTTATTGAGTTGTGTCTCAGCCAGACGGATATACTTCTTTACCTGAGTTGCTCTAAAGGTAGGGTCTGTCTCTTGTATGGATTTAAATGTCGCTAATGACTGAGCATGATTTTTATCCATATAAGCATTCACTGCTTTCATATACTGCAATTCTAAATCCGACCTTGACGACTGGG
>JAAYXZ010000090.1 GCA_012515635.1 Elusimicrobiota bacterium | reverse complement strand
TCTGTAGAGCCGTCATTGACCACTATAACCTCAAAATCTTGAAAACTCTGATGTAATACTGAATCAAGCGCCCTTTTTATGTAGTTTACCTTGTTATACAACGGGATTACTACGGAGATTTTTGCCACTGGCTCTCCTTTGTTTTATTTTGCCTCTTCTTCCTTGCTTTTATAGTCTCTGTTATCAGAGAGGTATTAAACTCCTCCTCATTGTGATATCTCAGAATCTTTACAATACCTGTCTTTTCAGCAAACTCAATATCATTTTTCAAATCCTCCATAATTACAAGACCTTCTCTTTTGTCTCCCGGCATTGCATATCTGCCCGTTCCTCTATCCCTGCCCATCCGCCTGTTTTCACACAGGTCATAGTCGGCAGTTACAAAGATGGTCATATCCGGATAAAAAAAAGTTTTTCGGAACAATGCAGGAGTATTACCAAAAGATGTTTTTCTAAAAGACCTCATCCTTAACAAACTCACCCTTCTAAAAAACCCCTCATCTATGAATACAAAATCGCAATCAAGCGCTCTGCCTTTTATTATCTTCATCTGCATCTTCACCCACCGTCTTAAATTCACTGATAAATCTTTGTATTTTTTAGGAATAAACAGGAAAACAAAGGCAACGGAAGAAAAAAACAAGAACGGTTTATAAATGAAAAAATCCATAAAGTCCTTTACGGAAAAGACATAATCAGAGAGGTCAATGCACTTGTATTCAGGGGAAAGGGTTTGAATGAGTTTATTTTTTAGATATGTCTTGCCTGCGCCTGCCTTGCCTGAAAGGTCAATAATCAAAGAGCTTTTCACATCGTTCATTTGGATTATCCTTTTTTATTGTGGTATATTTTAGCATAAAGGCAACCTATGAGAGAAAAAACCTATACCTTAAAATATTTATTACAGGGATTATACAAAAACGATAGAGAGATAGAAGATTTCTTAAAGGTCTCCCGTTTTTCTCTTGATTTTATATCACCCGTCTCCCCTTGGTATCTTCTGTATAACCTGAAAAAATATAAAACATTTCAATATTACCATCATCTCCAATATGTTTCATCTGTAAGGGACACATTCTGTAAATTTAAAGGAATACAAGAAAAGAAGGGGCGTCCTTTATTTTTGATACGGGTAGATGACTTCCCTCATTGGGAAAAGACACTTGACGATTTTAAGAAATTCCACAATATCATGGAAGAGTATGAGGCGCCGTATCTGCTCGGCGTAACTCCTTCTCTTTCCCTTAACAGGCATAACCCGCTTAATAAAAATTTCAGGTTATTAAATGATAATGATGTAAAACTTATAAAACATCCTTTAATAGAGATTGCTCTGCACGGGTTCTCCCACCAGACAAACAATTCTAAAAAAAATATGGAGTTTGCAGGGCTGTCAAAGGAACAAGCAAAAGAAAAAATAGAGAAAGGGCTGGCGATATTCAAAGAGTTTGACATCAAATCCTCTGCGTTTATACCGCCATTTGATAGGATAGACCGAGCATCTTATAAGGTTTTAACAGAATATTTCAAGATTATTACAGGGGGTCCCGAATCAGCCCGATATTTGGGCCATAAGGTAAGCCCTTCGTTCTTCAAAGGCGCTCTATATATCCCTGCTTACAGACCTCTATCCAGTTATCAAAACTGCAAAGGATTGGTAAACGCAATAAAAGAACACAATATGCTCTACATAAGAAGGACTACTATATTGCCTTTGGTTATCCACTGGGCAAATGAGACAAAGGATAATTACGCTTCCTTAAAAGAACTGCTGGAGATAATAAAGGGTAATGTTATGCAATGGAAGGACTTGCTATTTTTTTAATATGTCAGAGAGAATCCGTTCAAGTTTGTCTCCCTGCGCCTCTACGCTAAACTCCTGAATTTTTTTATAGCCCTCCTCTGAGACGCTTCTGAAATAATCATTGTTTTCAAGGAGGGCGATAACCCCTTTAAGGATGCCTTCCTTATCCTTCGGCTGAACCACTATGGCTGTTTTGTCAGGAATAGTATAATCAGAGATACCTCCTACCTCTGTAGTAACTACCGCGCACCTTGACGCCATTGCCTCCATAGGAGGATTCAGAAACGCCTCTTTTATACAGGAAGCAATAAGAATATCGGTATCTTTATAAAAATTCAGCAGATTATTTTTCTTTTTCCCGTCAATAAACTTTACGAAGGGAGGGATATCTCTTTCTTTCCATTCCCCCGCAACCTGAAATTTCAGAAAAGGATATCTTTGATGTAACTGCTCCATAACCCAAAAACCGTCGTCCATACCCTTGTGCCAATTGTTAGGATAGTAAACCATTCCTATAGTTTTAGGTTCGCCCCTCGGTATATCTTTAGCAAACATCTTTGTATTTACCGCATTAAACAGAACTAGCGCTTCTCTTTGCAGCCGCTCTTCAAGCACTTTTTTTACAAGGGTTGATATCGCTATAATATAAATATTTTCAGGGATATAACTGACTCTTTCGGCATATAAGATAGAGCATACCCTCATAATCTTTTTACCGCATCTTTCAGGAAGTTTTTCAACCATAGGGAGAGAGGATTCCATAGAAAAAAACACTATCTCCGCTTCACCAAGATACCTCTCATCTATAGACGGTATAATTTTTACAGGGCATTTAATATCAATCCACGGCAATTTTTTAATAGCGCGAACCCTCTTGCCTGATATAAAATGGGCTATTTCCCCCAGTTTTATTTCAAAAGAATCTTTTTTCTTTCTTGGATACCGCCTTATGACCGGCTTTATTACGGAG
>JAAYXZ010000089.1 GCA_012515635.1 Elusimicrobiota bacterium | reverse complement strand
CGGCGATAACGTTGAGATGGAAGTGGAACTTATATATCCTGTAGCGCTTGAAAAAGGTCAGAGATTTGCGGTAAGAGAAGGCGGAAGAACAGTCGGAGCAGGTGCTGTGACTGAAGTGATTAAATAAAGCCCGGAGAATAAAATGCGAGAAAAAGTATCCCTTATATGTTCAGAATGTAAAAGAAAAAATTATTTTTCGACAAGGAACAAAAAAGTAAAAAAAGAGAAAATAGAGATGAACAAGTATTGTTCGTTTTGTAGAAAACATATTCTTCACAAAGAAGGGAAACCATAAAAAAATCTACCTTTTGTTTTTTATTTTTAAGTATGATATAATACTTAGTTTTAATGCAGTTTTAGGCCTGTAGCTCAATTGGCAGAGCAACGGACTCCAAATCCGTGTGCTGGGGGTTCGACTCCTCCCAGGCCTGCATATCGGAAAAAAAGAGGAGATCACAGGCATAGAAAGAGAATACAGATAGCGGTGAAATATTAAAGAATAAAAATGAAAAAAAAGATATTGAATTTTATCGCAGAGGTAAAGATAGAGTTAGGAAAGGTCTCCTGGCTTGAAAAAAAAGTAATAAGGATAACTACAGTGGTTGTTGTGGTTTTTATGCTTTTATTTGCATTTTATATAGGTGTAGTAGATATTATTTTTTCAAAAATCATTACGCTGTTTTTGAGGTAAAAAATGGGTAGATGGTATATACTTCACGTTAGAACGGGACAGGAAGAAAAAGTAAAGACAATCTTGATTAATCAACAGGAAGAAGATACAAACGCAATCAAACAGGTTGTTATACCTAAGGAAGAGATATCTGATATGTCCCATGGCGAAAAAAAGATAAAGACCAGAAGATTCTGGCCTGGTTATATTCTTATAGAGGTAGATGAATTGAAAGAGAATGAAATTGTGTGGCATATGATAAGGAAAACACCAGGGGTTTTGGGATTTCTCGGAGCAGGACAGAACCCTGTTCCCCTCTCACAAGAAGAGACAGAAAAGATATTAAGTGAGATAGAAGAAAGAAAAAGCAAACCTATTCCAAAGGTGGAATTTGAGGTTGGGGATAAGGTTGAAATTACGGATGGTCCTTTCGTGAACTTTTCAGGTATTGTGGAAGAGGTTTATCACAATGCGCAACGGCTAAAAGTCAGTGTATCAATCTTCGGCAGAGCAACACCTGTTGAATTAAACTACTGGCAGGTGGAGAAGATATAAAGGGAGAAGAATAATGGCAGAAAAAAAAGTGAAAGCAGTTATAAAATTGCAGATTCCGGCAGGGCAAGCGACACCTGCGCCCCCCGTAGGTCCGGCTTTGGGGCAGCATGGAGTGGGTATAATGGATTTTTGCAAGGCATTTAATGCCGATACAAAAGGGAAAGAAGGGATTCTTCCGGTGGTATTAACTGTTTATGAAGACCGCACCTATAAATATAAAATAAAGACCCCTCTAACAGCAGAACTGATAAAAAAAGCAGTAAGCATAGTAAAGGGCTCCGGGATTCCTAACAGAGAAAAAGTAGGAAAAATTACAAAAAAACAGATAGAAGACATAGCAAAAATAAAAATGGCAGACCTTAATACAAAAGACCTTCAGGGTGCTGTAAAGATAGTAGAAGGGACAGCAAGAAGCATGGGGGTTGAAATTAGTGAATAGGATTGCCTGAGACAAAGGGAGCGGTAAAGTGGACATAAGAAGCAAAAAATATAAAGAGATTGACAGAGGGGGAGAAAAGAAATTATACGGAATAGAAGAAGCTGTTGATGAATTGAAACAGATGTCAGGTAAAAGAAAATTTGACGAAACAGTTGATATGGCAATTCATCTGGGGTTTGATGTGAAAAAACTTCAACAGCCGGTGAGGGGCTCTATAGTTCTTCCGCATGGTTCAGGAAAATCTGTAAGAGTTCTTGTTTTTGCGACAGGAGAAGATGTTGAAAAAGCAAAGACAGCAGGGGCGGATTATGTCGGCGGAGAAGAATTAGCGGAAAAGATAAAAAAAGGTTTTTTAGATTTTGATAGCGTGGTGGCTACACCTGATATGATGAAGGTTGTATCGCCTTTAGGCAAACTTTTAGGTCCTCGCGGACTTATGCCGAATCCCAAAAGCGGAACTGTTACAAAAGACCTTAAAGGAATAATAACAGAACTTAAAAAGGGAAGAATAGAATTCAGGATGGATAAAGACGGTAATTTGCATACTCTTGCAGGAAAGATATCTTTTGACAAAGACAAGATAGTTGAAAACATAAAGGCAATTTTAAAAGCAGTTTTTTCTGTTAAACCTCCTACTGTAAAAGGTAATTATATCAGGTCAGTAACCCTTTCTTTAACGATGTCGCCTTCTTTAAGTATTGACATGGAAAGAATACACAGAGAGGCAGAACTTATTTAAAGCCAGGAGTTAAAACAATGAAAAAATTAACAAAAAAGAGGAAAGAAGAATTTGTAAAGCAAATGAGTGAGGAGATTCAAAAGAATAACATAAACCTCATTGTTGGTTTTTCAGGTCTTTCTGTCTCTGAAATGCAGACGATAAGAGTGGCGCTAAAGGAAAAAGGATGTAAGATGCGGGTAGTTAAAAACACCTTGCTGGACAGAGTGTATAAGCAGATAGATTGTGAAGATATGTGCGGGAAAATAGGGAGCCCTGTCTTTATAGCATGGGCAGATGAAAATGATGAAATAAGCATACTAAAAGAACTTTATAATTTTCAGAGACAGTTTAAAAAAACAGATGTTAAGATGGCGCTTATCGGAGACAAGGTCTATTCCTCCGAAGAGTTGCAGTTAATAGGAAGATTGCCTGGAAAGAAAGAATTAGAAGCACAAATAGTGTGGATATTAAGGGCGCCTATAAGAAAGATGGTTAATGTCATAAATG
>JAAYXZ010000088.1 GCA_012515635.1 Elusimicrobiota bacterium | reverse complement strand
CTTTTAGGCATTAACGGCATTTGATGTCTCCTTCTCTTTCTCTACTCTTTTTTTCTCCAAAACCTCTTCTACATAAACCCATACTTTCAATCCTACTGCGCCTGACCGTAGATGCGCCACAGAGACAGCATAGTCAATCTTTGCTCTTAATGTATGAAGAGGAACTGTCCCTTCTTTATATAATTCCGACCTTGCTATTTCGGCGCCGCCTATCCTGCCGCTTATTCTTATCTTGATACCCTTAGCGCCTGATTGCATTGCTAATGCTATAACCTTTTTAATTACATGCCGATGAGACATCCTTTTTTCTAATTGCATTGCTATAGAATCAGCAAGAAACTGAGCGCTGAGACCAGGCGGATTCACTTCAAGGACATCTATACTTACCTGTTTATTAAATTTTTTATAGAGTTCATCTCGAACCATGTCCACCTCAGAACCTTTTCTCCCGAGGACAACCCCTGGCCTTGTTGTATGTATTTTTACTATCAACTTATCTGTCTTCTCTATCTCTATCTTGCTTATAATGCCTCTTGGAAATCTTTTAATTAAGTATTCTCTGATAGCTACATCTTCCTTCAACGATTCCTTGAACTCCTTTTTACCCGCAAACCAATTTCCTTTCCATTTTTCTACAATTCCTATTCTTAAACCCACAGGATTTACTTTCTGTCCCATTTTACTTATTTCTCCGTTGAATTTCTTCAAGTACTACAGTTATATGACTTGTCCTTTTTTTTATCGTAACAGCGCGACCCATAGTGGCTGCGCGAAATCTTTTTGACGCGGGTCCATCCTCCACTATGATATTTTTTATTTTCCATCCGCTTCCTGATGATTTCCGTTCTGCGTTTGATTTAGCAGATTTTATAACTTTTTCTAATGTCCTGCTTGCCCGTTTAGGAATATTCCTTACAACAGACATTGATTCATTGACTTCTTTGCCTACCAGAAGCCCTGTTATCTCTCGCACTTTTCTCGAACTGTGTCTTACATATTTAGCTTTTGCCACAACTTCCATCTAAACACCCCTTCTTTATGTCTTATCTCTGGTTTTCTCGGTACGGGCTCCATGCCCCCTGAATGTCCTTGTGGGAGAGAATTCTCCAAATTTATGTCCCACCATATTTTCCGTAACATACACATTTATAAATGTTCTGCCATTATGGACTGCAAATGTGTAGCCAATAAATTCAGGTGTTATAACTGAAGACCTGGACCATGTTTTTATAATATCTTTTCTTCCACTCTCTCTGTTTCTTAATACTTTTTTCTGCAACTTCTCATCTACATAAGGTCCTTTTTTTCTGGATCTCATTTTCCTCTCCGCTTCTGCAATATCTTGCTGCTTGATGGTTTTTTCTTGTTTCTTGTTTTATATCCTTTTGCGGGGACACCTGTCGGGCTTTGCGCTATATTGCCCTTACTTTTGCCTTCACCGCCGCCATGCGGGTGATCCACAGGGTTCATAGCCACTCCACGCACCTTCGGTCTTCTTCCGAGCCATCTTGTTCTTCCTGCTTTTCCGATAGAAATATACTTATTCTCAGGGTTGCTTACCTGCCCAATCGTTGCCATGCAATTTATATCAAAAAGCCGAACCTCGCCTGAGGGAAGTTTTATCTGCGCATACTTCTCGCTTTTAACCATAATGGAGGCGAGAGTCCCTGCTGACCTTACAATTTTTCCTCCTGTTCCAGGAATAATCTCAAGATTATAAATCTCAACACCTTCAGGTATGTTTTTCAAAGGTAATCTATGTCCTATTTTTATCTCTGCATCTACACCGCATCTGATAATATCGCCCGGTTTTAGCCCAAGGGGAGCCAAAACATAGCTCTTAACGCCGTCATAATAATGGATAAGCGCTATTCTTGCAGAACGGTTGGGGTCATATTCTATGCTCGCAACCTTTCCTAATATACCAGGTCTGCCGTTGAAATCTATTAACCTATAGCGTCTTTTATGCCCGCCCCCTCTATGCCTTGCTGTAATGACGCCCTGGTTGTTTCTTCCACCAGTTTTCTTCATGCCCTTAACAAGGGATTTCTCCGGCTTACCTTTTGTAATATCGGAAAAATCAGAGAGTGTTGCATGCCTCTGTCCAGGTGTTGCTGGTTTTAATTTACGTAATGGCAATTTTATCCCCCTCTTTTAATGTTACTATTGCCTTTTTATATCCGGGTTTATATCCTTCTATTCTGAATTTATAATTCTTTTTTTTCGGATGAACATTTATTATATTGAGTTTCTCAACCTTCACATTATAAATTGTTTCTATGGCTTCTTTTATCTGCGCTTTCCGCGCTTTTCTATCAACTTTAAAAGTATATTTGTTATCTGCCGCAGCATCTGATGTCTTCTCTGTAACAAGAGGGAACTTTATAATGTTGTAATGTTCACTTCTCATTGTCTCCCCCTAAAAAACCTTTTATGGCTTCAAAAGTGTTTTTATCAGCAATGATTCTGTCAGAGTTAAGAATAATGTAAGCATTTAATCTGTCCAGAAAATCATAGGTTATGGAATCTATGTTTCTTAAGGATTTTATTGCGCCGGCGTTTGTCTCTTTGTCGTTATTAAAAACGAAGAGGACTTTCTTGCCTGCATTACCTGTTTTCTTCAAAAATTCAGCGAAGATTTTTGTCTTCGGGGTCTCAACTTTATCTAAGATAAAAAGAGATAAACTGTCTTCCTGTATCTTGCCCTTTATTGCTTCTGTCAATGCTATTCTTTTAACTTTTTTGGTAATGTGTTCCCTATAATCTCTCGGTTTAGGACCAAACGCTACTCCTCCATGTCGCCATAAGGGAGTTCTTAGTGAACCCACCCTTGCGCGTCCTGTTCCTTTCTGTTTCCACGGTTTTTTACCGCTACCGGATACTTCCCCTCTTGTTTTTGCAGATGCAGTACCCTGTCTTTGGTTTGCTCTATATGCCTTTATATAATAATAAAGCACATCTTGGTTTAAAGTTCCTTCTACCAGTTTCTCCGACAAGGATTCTTCTCCGACAACTTCCCCTGTCATATTATATACTTTTATCTTCTTCATTTTTTCAATGCCTTTCTTATAACTATATATCCATTTGAAGGACCGGGCACCTGCCCTTTGATAAGCAAAATGTTTTCTTCAGGCATAATCTTCACAATTTGAAGATTTTGCACTGTCACTCTTCTGTTTCCCATCTGTCCCGCCATCCGTTTTCCTTTAAGAACTCTTGCGGGGTCTGTGCCGCCTATTGAGCCAGGCGCTCTGTGAGACATAGAGCCGTGAGTTCTGGGACCTCCTCTAAAATTATGCCGCTTCATCACTCCCTGAAAGCCCTTGCCGATGGATGTTCCTGTAACATCTATGTATTCACCCTCTTTAAATATCTCTACTGTCAATTTCTGCCCGACATTGAAGTCAGCAATTTCTCCGTCATCATTCAGCCGCACCTCTTTTAAGATTCTCATTGGAGGCAACCCTGCTTTTTTGAAATTACCGAGAACCGGTTTGTTCAGTTTTTTTTCCGTAACTTCTTCAAAGCCAATCTGCACGGCTGTATAACCATTATCACTTGTTTTTTTCAATTCAATTATATAGCAAGGACCTGCCTTCACTACGGTGACAGGCACAACAGAGCCGTTCCCTTCCTTGTAAATCCTGCTCATCCCAATTTTTTTGCCTACCAAACCCATCTTCATTGCTGTTCCTCTGATAATTTGTTCTATATGTCATATTAAAAGGGAAGCGTCATAACGGTAGGGTTTTCACCTACTGCCTTACTCGTACCACCCTTCTTTTCAACTCAACTTCATTTCAACTTCTACACCTGCAGGTAAACTCAATCTACTTAAAGAGTCCACTGTTCTCGCTGTCGGATCTATTACATCTATTATCCTTTTGTGAATCTCCAACTGAAACTGTTCTCTGCTTTTTTTATTCACATGAGGCGACCTTAAAACAGTATATATCTCTCTTTTTGTCGGCAGAGGGATAGGTCCGGAAACCTTAACCCCTGTTTTTTTCAACATCTCTATTATATCTTTAGCCGACTGGTCTAAAACCCTGCTGTCAAAAGACCTTAGTTTTATCCGCATCTTTTTTTTCTCCATACTAAACACCCTTTACTTAGAAAAGCCAAAATATAATTATAACACAAAAAAAACTTTTGCAAAAATATTTTTTTATTATTTAATCACTTCAGTCACAGCACCTGCTCCGACTGTTCTTCCGCCTTCTCTTACCGCAAATCTCTGACCTTTTTCAAGCGCTACAGGATATATAAGTTCCACTTCCATCTCAACGTTATCGCCG
>JAAYXZ010000087.1 GCA_012515635.1 Elusimicrobiota bacterium | reverse complement strand
ATCTTCTCCACTCAATAATTTTTTCTTCTATATTACCTGTCTCTTTTTTGATTTTCTTTAATAATTCCGTTTGCATTCCAGTTCCTTATACTTTTCCTATTACATCCGTTCCTACATAAGGTCTCAGAACATCGGGAACAACAATAGAACCATCCGGCTGCTGATAGTTTTCAAGAATGGATATGACAAGACGGGGCAACGCCACACCTGAACCGTTAAGGGTATGGAGATAGTCGGTCTTTCCTTTTTTCTTGTCTCTGAACCTTATCCCCGCCCTTCTCGCCTGAAATGCCTCAAAATTGGAACAGGAAGAGACCTCAAGCCACTTATTTATTCCAGGCGCCCATAGTTCAATATCATAACACTTGCTTGCCGCAAAACTAAGGTCGCCCGAGCATAACATTAGGACGCGATAAGGCAAGTTTAACGCCTGTAAGACCTTTTCTGCTTCCTCCACAAGCGTTTCAAGTTCATTATAGGAGGTTTCTGGATTAACGAATTTTACAAGTTCCACTTTATCAAACTGATGCAACCGTATCAACCCCTTGGTATCTTTGCCATAAGCGCCCGCCTCCCTTCTAAAGCACGGGGTGTAAGCTGTATAGTAAATTGGAAGTTTATCCTCAGGAATAATCTCGTCTCTGTGAAGGTTCGTAACAGGGACTTCTGCAGTGGGTATAACAAAATAGTCCTCTTCATCCAGATGATACATATCATTTTCAAGTTTCGGAAGTTGTCCTGTGGAAAACATACTATCCCTGTTGACAAGAATAGGCACCCATACCTCCCTGAATCCGTTTTTCTTATGCGTATCTACCATAAAGTTTATAAGCCCGCGGACAAGCGCCGCCCCGTCGCCCTTAAAGACAGGGAAAAAACTGCCTGTTATCTTTGCGCCACGGGGGAAGTCAAGGATATCCAGTTTTTCACCTATATCCCAGTGCGGTAAAACTTTAAAATTTTCTCCTTAATATCGCCCCAGTGTTTTATAATTTCGTTGTCAGAGGCGCTTGTCCCTGTAGGGACAGAAGCATGAGGCATATTGGGGATGGATGCCACAATATCATCATAATTTTTCTCTACTTCCTTGAGTTGTGTCTCTGTCTCCCGTATCTCATCAGAGTATTTTCTTGCCTGTTTTATCAGGTCCTGCAAAGTATTATCTGTTCTTTCTGCTATTTTGCCCGTAAGGTCTTTTTGCCATCGCCGTCTCTCTTCAACAAACGAAATAAGGCGTCTTCTTTCGTTATCCAGACGCTCAAGTTTTTCCCAATCAATTTTTGCCCCTTTTAATGCCACCGCCTTCTTGAGAATCTCCAGATTTTCTTTTATAAATTTTGCTGAATACATTTTATTGTCTTCCTTTATTTGTATCAGTATTTATTCTGTAGATTTGTTCCCCTTCTTTTGTATATCCATAGTTTTCCCTTAATATCTTCTCTCCATAATAAGGGTCTTTTTTGATTTTCTCCATTTTTTCCTTGAGTTGTTCGTTCTCTTTCTGAAGTTTTATTATCTCGTTATTGTAGTACTTCAACTGGCGAGAGCATGTAATATACCATTTGATTCTGGGGATATTTATCAACAAAAAACAGATACATACTACTCCTATCAACAACTTCTTCCTGTTTTTTCTTTTCATTAAATTATGAAAAATTTGCCTCTTCTCCCAACGGTTTTTATCTCCCCTTCTCTTTCTTTATGTATCTCCCGTAATATTCTGCCGACTCACCCAGCATATCCTCTATCCTTAACAACTGGTTATATTTGCATAGCCGTTCAGACCTGCTGAGAGAACCGCTCTTAATCTGTCCAGAGTTCACGGCTACTGAAAGGTCGGCAATAAACGAGTCCTCTGTCTCGCCGCTTCTATGAGATATAACTGTATTATAGTTATTTCTCTGCGCCATCTCTATCGCTTCAAGCGTCTCTGTAAGCGTGCCTATCTGATTCACCTTTATCAGAATAGCATTGGCAATTCCTTTTTCTATGCCTTTTTTGAATATGCTCGGATTGGTTACAAATACATCATCTCCGACTAACTGGACACTATTACCCAATTTATCGGTCATCTTTTTCCACCCGTCCCAATCATTCTCTGCCAGCCCATCCTCTATAGAAAAGACAGGATATTTTTTTACTAAACCTGTATAATACCCTATCAGGTCGCCTGCTGATATTTTTTTGCCCTCAAATTTATATCCGCCTTTTCCCCAGAAAGAAGAAGCGGCTACATCCAAAGCAATGGCAATATCTTTGCCCGGCGCATATCCTGCATCTTCTATCGCTTTAATTATCAATTCTATCGCTTCCTCATTTTTTTTCAGGTTAGGCGCAAAACCGCCCTCATCTCCGACAGAGACACTATACCCTTTACCCTGAAGTGTTTTTTTCAACACCTGAAATGTCTCCGCCATCATCCTGTAGCCGTTGCTGAAACTTGTTGCCCCTACAGGCGCTATCATAAACTCTTGTATGTCAAGATTATTGTCTGCATGAACTCCGCCATTAATGACATTACATAGCGGAATAGGCATAATGTTTGCCCTCATACCGCCAAGATAAAAATAAAGAGGAACACAGTGTATCTCTGCAGCAGCTCTTGCTACGGCTAAACTCACCCCTAATATGGCATTTGCGCCCAGTTTTGATTTGTTTTCGGTGCCATCAAGCTCTATAAGTAAGCGGTCTATCTCCCTCTGTTCAAATACAGGCATTCCTTCAAGTTCAGGCGCAATTATTTCATTTACGTTTTTTACCGCTTTTTCCACACCTTTGCCAAGAAACCTCTTTCCTCCATCCCTAAGTTCTAACGCTTCTCTCTCTCCTGTGGAAGCGCCTGAAGGGACATCCGCCCTGCCAACCTCGCCACTCTCAAGGTACACCTCTACTTCTACAGTGGGGTTGCCTCTTGAATCTAAAATCTGTCTTGCGTATACTTCTGCTATCTCCATCATCTCCTCCTTATAAGTAATCAAGATGTTTTTTTAAAGTTACCAAGTTATCAAATAGGTTTACATTTGTGTATTGCTCAAAATCTTCTTTTGACGAAGAACCTGTCAGCACTATATATGTATCAACCCCCGCGTTGCTACCAGCCAAATAATCCACATCCATATCCCCCACAAAAAAGGTCTGTAGCTTCTCTGTATTGAAATAAGCTATTGTTTTCAATAAAATAGCTGGGTCTGGCTTAGGATTTACTACATCATCTCTTGTGTATATTATATCAAAATAGCCCTTTATATTCAATTTCTCCAATAATGGAGAGACCGCAAAAGCAGCCCTGTTGGTAGCAAGAGCAATATGCAGCCCTCTATCCTTAAGAGAATCCAGCAGTTCTTCAGAACCCTCCAGCAGTTTTACATTGCCATCAATAAATTTTATGTGGTTTTGCCTGTAAAAAGCGATGAGTTCAGCCATATCCTGTTCTTTTACTAACTTTGATGCAAGGTCAACTTCGCCTCGCCCAACGGATTTTTTCACCTTTTCAAGAGTTACAGGCGAATACCCCATTTGTTCAAGAGAATAATTCAGTGTTTTCTGGATAGATTTATACGCATCTATTATTGTTCCATCAAGGTCAAATACCGCAAGTTTTTTATCTTTCATAATCCGTATTAACTTACACTAAACCTTTTCATATGTCAATTGTCTAACATATAAACAGAAGGAAACAAAGCAATATATAAGAGTGAACAAGGGGGTGAAAAAAGATGAGTAAAAAGACAATGTTTTCTACAGGCGTTCTCTTACTGTTTGGATTAACTTTTCTTTCATACGGACAGGAATCCGCTCCGAAGAAACGGGTGCAAGAACAGCTAAGAAACGCTATAGAATTACGACAGGAGATGCGGGCAATAGAAAAGCAGACAATAGAAAACGACCCTGAACTGCAGGGAATAATGAATACAATAAGGGAGCAAAATCTGCTTTTACAGAAAAAACTGGGTACCACACTTACAAACAACGCAGAGTACCAGGCATTAAAGGCGCAATTAGAGGTTATGGAGAAAGAGTGGAAAGAGAAAAATCATTACAAGCCAATGGATAGACCGGATTTTGCCCCGCATCAAGACAAGGCAAAAGAAAGAAAAAGAAAGTAAATTAAGAGAGGGGATGGATTAGCGTATTATCTATGTCCATCCCTTTTCTTTTTTTTTATGGTATATTATAATCTAATGGAGATGTAGTATAAAAACGATTAAAAGAATTCGGTCATTAAAATCTGGGGGGCGTTTAAATATGACGGGAATAGACGCTACTATTATTCTTCTCTTTTTAAGCGGAATTCTTTCAGGAACAGTAAGAGGTTTTGTCAGCAGTATCTTTGACCTATTAGGAATTGTTATCGGCATAATACTCGCTTCGTTGATTTACAAAGCGCCTGTAGTTCTCTTTGCAAAATTCAACATAATTGGTGACGCAGTGCATATTGTCTTCTTTCTTTTAGCAACCTTTATCCTAACATTTGCCGCCATTGTATTTCTTGATATTATACGAAAACGAGTTGAATATAAACACATAATTGACCGCGCATTGGGAATATTTCCTGGCGCTATAGAGAGCATTGTGGTGATAACTCTTATGCTAATAACAATGAGCGCCACCCCTAACTCAGCAAAAGAGGTTCAGGACAGTAAATTCTCAAAATATATTATAAAGTTTTTACCGACCGTCTATGAAAAGACGGACCAATGGAAAATCCCCCTGCCTAAAATGATATATCAGCCCGCTAAATACTTAGATGATTTTTATAATGACGCGATAGAGATATCTTTTATTAACACAAATTTCTTACAACGAAAGAACTTCACCTGTTGGATATGCGGCGGAAAAGGAACATTTTACGGGTACTCCTTAAAAGTCGGTGCTGCGGTAGCCCCTAAATTTACCTGTAACAACTGTCATAGTTTCCCAGATACTCCTTAAATAGCGCAATCCTCACAATAATGAGATACAACCAATAACCGCAGAATCTCCATTAACTATGATTTTCTAATTACGGTTTTTGTGTTCCGCCAAGCAATTTTACAATCTCTTCTCCGAATTTTTCTGCGGCATCAGGACCGTTTGCCGTAACTATTTTACCATCAACAACCACAGGTTGATTTATGTAGACAGCCCCTTGTTTTTTCAATGTTTCAAGTTCACTGGGATAAACTGTGGCCTCTTTTTCCTTCAAAATACCTGCTCTCGCTAAAATTCCGGGAGCAATACAGATAGCGCCGACTACTTTCCCTTTTTGATACGCTTCTTTTGCCAAATTTAATGCCCTCTCATCTGTAAAGTAATCCGCAGCGCCTGCGCCACCTATAAATACAACACCCTCATAATCATCAACTCTTACATTTGATAATCCTATCCCCGCCTGTGCGGTGCCTCCAAGTTTGCCTTTTGCAATCCCTGCTTTTTTAGAGGCAGTTACCACCTTATAACCCGCATTTTCAAGGACTGTTTTTGGCTTGAAGTATTCTTCATCACGGAATTCATTCTGTGCGATTATTAATAAAACCATAATGACCTCCTTTATTATCATCTCTCTTCTCTTTCTTAAAAGTATCTTACCCATTCTGTTAAAAGAAAGTCAAGTTTATCTTACGGAAGATTGTAAAAAAATTTATATTAAAGTAAGATGTTCCTTACAGGGGAAAGAGAATGAAAATACAGGGACTTTACTTTATAACGGATTCAATACTCACAAGAAATTCCACAGTTAAAGATGTAACGAATGCGGTCAGGGCTGGAGTGGAAATAGTTCAATATCGAGAGAAGTGTAAAACGCTCAACGAGATGATGGAAGAAGCAGACGAATTAAGGAAAATATGCAAGGGCGTTGCCCTCCTTCTTATCAACGACTACATAGAAATAGCCAAAACAATAAATGCAGACGGAGTTCACTTAGGGCAGGATGATATTATCTGCGCAGATGCCCGAAAACTACTCGGAACAAATAAAATTATAGGAATAACCGTTCATAATGTGGAAGAGGCAGTAAAAGCAGAGAAAAATGGTGCGGACTATTTAGGTGTCTCCCCTATCTTTGCCACAAAAACAAAAAAAAACGCAAGAGCCCCGCTTGGAATTGATATAATAAAAGAGATAAGAAAAAATGTGCATATCCCCATAGTTGCGGTCGGCGGTATAAACCTTGCCAACATTTTGTCTGTCCTTGATGCAGGCGCAGACAGTATCTCAGCGGTCTCTGCCATAATTACAAAAGATAATGTGGAAGAAGAGTGCAGGAAATTTATAAAGATAATATCTGAATTTAAAAATACTTCCCGATAACAACCCTGATTTGTTTCAGGTCATCTTCAGAGAGCATAACATCGCCGCCTTTAACATTTTCTTTCACCTGAGAAGGATTTCTTGCGCCGACAAGGGCATGAGTGCACCCCTTTTGATGTAAAGCCCACGCTATAACAAGTTGAACAATGGATATATTATGTTTTTCCGTTAACGGCTTGAGTTCCGAAAGCATTTTATGAACCTTATTCCTGTTCTCCTGCGTAAATTGCAGATGGTATTTTCGGTGGTCATCGTCAGAAAAGACCTTATCGGGAGCAATCTTCCCTGTAAGAAGCCCTCCCGCAAGCGGAGAATAAGCAAGAAAAGCGATATTCTGTCTTTTACAATAAGGAAGATTATCTACCTCTTGTTTTCTATCCAACATACTGTAAGATTCCTGGTCTGAATCAATCTGCCCTATGTTTATGTATTCATTCATTTGGGAAACAGTTACATTGCTCACACCTATCGCCCTAATCTTTCCCTCTTTTTTCAGATTCAGAAGTTCTACCATCGTATCTTCTATAGGCACAGATGGGTCGGGCCAGTGGGTCTGATAGAGGTCTATATAATCAGTTCCGAGACGCCTT
>JAAYXZ010000086.1 GCA_012515635.1 Elusimicrobiota bacterium | reverse complement strand
TGAGAATAATAGTAAATAAAAGCGCTTTCTTTGTATTATCTGTTTTGAAGTTTTCCTTTATTAAAAGAAACATACACCAGTAGGCAAGTATCTGTGCGTTGAAAGAAACACCTGTCCCTTTAACGGGAGAAAGCCCCGTAGAGAATACTGAACTGATAAAATAGAGCAACAGCAATATCCCCGTTTTATCTATCTCTGTCTCTGTTTTTTTGTAAAACAGATGTATGATTGTGAGAATGAAGAAATATATATTCCAGATGAAGTTATACCCTGGATAAGTGAGCCCATCGGCAAAGAACCTAAGGAATACAAAAACAATTATGCTTATTATGATAAATCTATTCCATAAATCAATGCTTTTTTCTGCTTTTTTTTGCTCCTGTTTTATTTTTTTCATTTAAAAGCCCTGTTGCATCAGATAGATTTTTAAGATTGTTTCTCTCTAAAAATACGGTGAGAGTTTCACATATTTGGTCTGCGATATAAGGGTTAGAGAAGAGAGCGCTTCCAATGCCTATTGCTGAGGCGCCTGCGAGTATATATTCTAATGCATCCTGCCCTGTCGTTATGCCGCCTATTCCTATCAACGGGATATCCACTTTTTGGTAGGTGTCATATACCGCTTTCAGTCCGACAGGTTTTATGGCGGGACCTGAAAGTCCGCCCTCTATAACACCTCTTTTTTCTGTATCTATGGCAATTGCCTTTAAAGTGTTTATCAAACTTAAAATATCTGCGCCGCCATCTTCCGCTGCCAATGCTGTCTCGGTAATATCTGTAACGTTGGGTGAAACTTTAGCAATAAGAGTTTTGCTCCTACATATCTCTTTTACGGCTTTTACAAAACGATATGTATCTTCAGGGTTTTGAGAGACCATCAGGTTTTGTCTGTTTACGTTAGGGCAGGAAAGGTTTAACTCAATAACTTTCACATCTTTCTTTACCAGCATCTCGGTTAATTTTTTCACCTCATCAACGCTTTCCCCTGATATGCTTACGATTGTTTTTACGTTAGGTATATTGGCGGAATAGAGTTTCTTTCTGATAAACTCCTTTATTCCCGGGTTTTGAAGCCCTATGCAGTTTATCATGCCCGACGGTGTCTCCCATAGGCGGGGCTGAGGATTTCCTTCCTTCGGGTTGATAGTGATGGTTTTTGTTACAACCGCCCCTAATTTTTTATAGTCAAGATAACCGATATCTATCTCGCCGTAACTGAATATCCCGCTTGCAACAATTATAGGTGTTTTCAGATTTAGTTTATTGAGAGCGATTTTCAGGGATTGTTTTCCCATATAACCTCTTCTGTGTTAAAGACAGGTCCGTCCTTACATACCCTCTTATATTCCCACCCTGTCTTGTCCTTTATTTTTGTGACACACCCATAGCAGATGCCTGTTCCACACGCCATTCTGTTTTCAAGGGAGACAAATGCAGGTGTCTTGTGTTTTGCTGATATTTTGGCAAGTTGTTTTAACATCTGATAAGGTCCGCCGCCATAGATTATATCAGGTTTCCCGTTTTTTTTGATATGTTGTTGCATAACTTCACCTATAAGCCCTTTATAACCATAGGAGCCGTCATTCGTTGAAAAGATATAATCCACCCCGTATGGAAGAAGATGAAAGGCAATGCATTCGGAGGTTCTTGCGCCGTAAAAAAAACTGATATTAAGGTTTTTGCGGATTAACGTATCTGTAAGAAAGAGCAGGGGAGCGATACCGGTTCCGCCGCCGACGAGAAATATGGATTTATAATTATTGTTTACAGGGAACCCATTGCCTAAAGGACCTATAACATTTAAGGAGTCACCTGCCTCTTTTTCGCTTAACACTTCCGTTGCCCTTCCCACAACCCTGTATAATATTTTCAGGGTATTATCATTATATCCTGCGATGGAGAAGGGTCTTCTCAGAAAAAACGGGTCTATCTTTATATGAATAAACTGACCCGGCACAGGGGATTGAAGGAAAGATCCTTCCAACTCCAAAAGATGAAGTTTTTCTGTTAAGTGTATGTTTTTTTTAATCTGAAAACTTTTTGCTTCCATTTAACATATCTTACCATATTCTTGTTATTCGGGTAAATTTTATTAGTATCTCATAAACTGAATGCTTGTATCCCAATAGGGATAGGCAGGTATGGTATAATTAGTGGCGTTCAACAGCAAAAATTTTGAAAATCAATCACAAAGGAGAAACTATGAAAACAAGAGTGGGATTTATAGGGTGCGGAGGAATATCAGTTGCTCATATGATGCGTCTGGAGCAGATAAAAGGTGTAGAGTTTGTAGGGATGTGCGACATAGAAAAAGGGAAAGCAGAACAAGCGGCGCAGAGATACGGTGGAAAGGCATATGCTGAGTTTGAAAAAATGCTGGAAGAGGTAAAAATGGATGTCTGTTATATATGTGTGCCTCCTTTTGCTCATCTGGGACAGGAAGAGTTGTGCATAGAAAAAGGTATCCATTTCTTTGTGGAAAAACCTGTTCATCTTGACCTTGAAAAAGCAAAAAATATAGAGCGGGAAGCAAAGGCGAAAGGTATTATTACAAGTGCGGGCTATGTTCTAAGATATTATGATATAGTTGAAGAGATAAGAGAGATTATAGCAAAGGAGCAAATTGCTTTTATAAGAGGGAAGTATTACGGCGGTGTTCCGTGGGATGGGAAGGTAAAGTGGTTTATTACGAAGAAACTTTCAGGTGGTCAACTTGTTGAGCAGTCAACACATACCGTCAATTTGATGCACTATTTACTTGGGGATTTAGAAGAGATTTTTGCATACAAAACAGAGGGTATTTTTAATAAGATATACTCCGGTTATGATGTTGAGGACTCATCCCTCCTGCTCTGTAAGTTCAAGGACGGTTATATCGGAGACCTTGTAAGCACATGGCTATGGAGCGGGTTTAGCAGTAGCGTTGATATAATGGGGAAAGGGATAGAGATAAACTATCAGGGGAATACCCTTGCTGTGAACAGAGGGAATCACAAAATAATAAAGGTGTCTTCCGTTGACCCGATGTTTGAAGAGAACAAGGCCTTTATAAAAGCGGTAACCGAAGGAGACCCGTCTTACATTAAATCTGACTATGCAGATGCAGTAAAGACCCTTGCGATTACGCTTAAAGCGCATGAGTCAATGGAGAACGGGCTTCCTGTCAAGATATAGAATATACGGGGGAAAGCAGGTATAATAACACCAGTGGAAATAGTGCTCTGTGTTATTATAGGTTATATTTTCGGAAGCATCTCGTTCTCCTATCTTTTCACATATCTCCTGACAGGGAAAGATATAAGGGAGATAGGCGCAGGGAATCCCGGTGCCGCCAATGTAGCAAGGACTGTGGGCAAGCAATGGGGTGTTCTTGTCTGGATAGGCGATACCGTAAAAGGTGTTATTCCGATGGTCCTTGCCAGAGATCTCGGTATCCATAATATAATCATGCTCACAATAATAGGTATCTCCGCTATATTAGGGCACTGCTATTCCCTGTTACTTCAGTTTAAGGGCGGTAAAGGCGCTGCTACATCAGGCGGGGTGGTGCTGTTCCTGATGCCTATTCTTTTTCCTCTTGTCATTTTCTTGTGGTTTTTAGCGCAAAAGATTAACCCGCGTTCACCGAAGGTAATTATTCTGTCTGTTTCCTTTTATTTTTTATGTATGTTCTTTGCCTATGGACTACGGGTAAATATGGGCGTTTTTCTGCAGGTATCCGCATCCTCTCTCTTGCTTATTATTTCAGGGGTATTGATAAACCCTGCGTTTATAAAAGAGATGGGAAAGAAAAAGATATGAAAACATTAAAACGGAAACTATACAGAATAATAATGGGCTCTCTGTTCCCTGTAATATATATGGTTACAGGAGAAGTTTTTTTCCCGCTTATGCTCGCAACATTTTTTCTCACACTGCTTCTTGCTATGGAATATGAGAGATGGAGGCGTCCCGGTGTGTGGGAATATATCAAAGGTAAAGGCAAAGGCATTTTTAAGAGCAAATCAGGCAAACTTACAGGGGACACATATTTTCTTATATCTGTTTTTATTATCCTTTTCTTTCCTAAAGATATATGCCTTGCCGTTCTCTTTTTCCTTGTTTTCGGAGATGCGGGGAGCGCTTTAATAGGCACAAAATACGGCAGAATAAAGATTTTCTCCGCTAAAACACTGGAGGGACTGGCTGGAGGACTTGTATTTAATTTGGTTATAGGGCTGATAATATACCCGTTCTTAACACTCCCTGTCTTTCTTTT
>JAAYXZ010000085.1 GCA_012515635.1 Elusimicrobiota bacterium | reverse complement strand
TCTCCAACATATTTCCATGCATCCTTACGGGCTCTTTTTTAGTTGTGTTAAGATTATCTATTCTATATTGTTGAGGTACAGTATAAAGTATTTTTTTCCCATGTCCTATCTCCGCAAGCAGGGAGTTTTTTATCTCTCTTTTTAATATCTGAAGGTCGTTTTCGTTTATCTCTCTTCCTCCCGGGTCAATGGATATATGTTTTCTATAATTTTCGCCTTTAAGATGTCCTCCCCCTATTCCTATGGTAACCCAGTCAATACGTTCCCCAATTTGCCTTTGAAGGTCTTGAATTACTGTAAATATAGCATTGGTTGTGGCTTCAATATCTGCTATTCTGCCTTTTTTAATCGCATCTTCAGATAAATTGTTAATATTAGCGGCAAGAACTTCAATGCCCGTGTTTTTCGCAAGGGCAGAAAGCCCGAATATCTTGTTTGTTCCTATGTCTATCGCTGTAATTATGTTCTCGTTCATATCTCTTTTTTCATTGGTTCTTGTATCTTACAGCAGGGTTTTTGAATCTTGCATCAATATATTCCCAACCCTTACCGCTATTTTCACATTGTCCAAGAATTATTTTTATTTTTTCAAAAGTTTCTTTTATATTATTATCCGTAATGAGTATGCTTCTGCTATTTTCTTTTTCAGTCAGTACTATTTCCGTAGTTTTTCTAAAAAATATCTTATCCATCCTGAAATATTGTTGGATATTGTAGAAATTATACCATTTTTCAATCTCGTGGAAAACACTTAATTTCCACAGGTCTTCTTCAAGAACGCTATCTTTATCTGTCTTTATGCCTGACACTTGAAAGAGATAAGAACTGCTCTGTTGACCGATAAGTACTTTTCCCTCCTTATCTATTAATAGAGCGCCATATTTGCTTTCAATGATTACCCATGGCTGTCGGATAATTAGTTCTATTTTTAAAGTAGAGGGAAACTCTTTGGTGACGAACGCTCTTTCAACTTCCCTTATCTTCAATATTCTGCTGTGCAGTTTATCTATATCAAAGAAAATAAGATTTCCAAGATTTTCTGTCTCTAATATTCCTGTAAGTAACCCCTGATATTCTTCTGGAATAATTTTCAACTCTTTTATATGAAATATCTCCTTATCCCAGAGAATAGCGGTTAAGATTCTTTTTGTGTTCAAGGCACATATAATCAGTATAATTATCAGCAATACAATGGAAATGCTTTTTATTTTGCGTTTCCGCCTATTCCATGCCTGTTGCCGTATGTTTTTTATTCTCTCTTTTGTTTTCGCCATCTTTCCAGTCCAAGCATTACTATCTTCTCGCATAGATCTTCAAATGAAATCCCGATAGCTTTTGCCGCATCAGGAAACAAACTGGTGTTTGTCATTCCAGGAATAGTATTTACATCAAGCATATATGGGACTCCATTCTTTACAATCATCTCCATTCTTGCAAAACCTGAACATCCGAGTATTTTATAGGTATTTAAAGCAATGCTTTCTATCTTTTCAAGTGTCTTTTTATTTACCTTTGCAGGGATAATATGTTTGCTGCCGCCGCAGGTGTATTTTGCTTCATAATCGTAAAACCCCGAAGGTGTCTCTATCTCTATAACAGGTAGTATTTCGGGCTTTTCATTACCCATAACACCTGCCGTAACTTCAGTGCCTTTGATATATTCTTCTATAAAGACCTCATTGTCTATTTCAAAACATTGTTTTATGGCTATGGGTAAATCCTTCATATTCCTTATGATTTTTATACCGATGGTTGAGCCCATGTTAGCTGGTTTTACAACAACAGGGAAAGGAAACGGCAATTCTAATCTGTCTCCCTTTCTTACCTCAATAAATTTAGGTGTGGGAATTTTATGAGACAGAAGTATTTTTTTTGTAATAATTTTATTCATACATATTGCTGATGCGCACATACCTGAACCTGTATATGGGATATCCAATATTTCAAGAAAACCCTGCACAGTCCCGTCTTCTCCTTGACCTCCGTGGAGAGATATAAATACACAATCAGGTTTTATTTTGGTGAGTTTTTTTACAATATTTTTTTTTGCAGGGTCTATGAAATATATTTTATGCCCTTTTTTCTTCAAAGCATTTGCTACGGCTCTTCCTGAGCGCAATGATACTTCTCTCTCGGGGCTATCTCCCCCATAAAGCACTGCTATCTTCATCTCTCTTGTTCTCCAAAACTACCGATAATTTTTATCTCTGTCTCAAGTTCTATATTAAACATCTTTTTGACCTGTCTCTTAACAATATGTATAAGTTTATATATATCTTCAGAAGTTGCTTCCCCTTTATTTATAATAAAGTTAGCATGTTTATCAGATATACTGGCATCTCCTATCGCATATCCTTTCAGTCCGCTTTTCTCTATAATCATTCCGGCGAAGGATCCCTGCGGATTTTTGAATACACTGCCGGCAGAAGGGATGCCGAGCGGTTGGGTTTTAATCCGTTGACTCATGTATCTCGCTATATCTTCTTTGATTCTATGTTTTTTGCCCTTATCCAAGCGAAATATTGCGTCTGTTATGAGATATCCTTCAAGGTTGCTAGCTCTGTATTTAAAGGGTATCTCCTCTCTTGAAAGAGTAGATTCCTTTATGTTTGAAAAGGATATT
>JAAYXZ010000084.1 GCA_012515635.1 Elusimicrobiota bacterium | reverse complement strand
CTCTGTTGAGATTATGCTACAGGCGCATCAGTTTGATGGAGTGGTAATAATTGCTAATTGCGATAAAATCGTTCCCGGTATGTTAATGGCTCTATTGAGAGTAAACATACCTGGTCTGCTGATAAGTGGGGGACCGATGTCCTGTGGTTTCCTCTCTTCTGGAGAGCCGATAGACCTTATCTCTGTCTTTGAAGGAATTGGAAGATTTGTTAAAGGCGAAATAAAAGAAGATGCCTTGAAGGAGATAGAAGAGAGGGCTTGTCCCGGAGCAGGCAGTTGTTCAGGGATGTTCACCGCAAACTCTATGAATTGTCTTAGTGAGGCAATTGGTCTTGCCCTTCCGGGCAACGGAACTGTTTCTGCTGTCACATCAAAAAGAATACAGTTGGCGAAATATACGGGTATGAGAGTTGTTGAACTGGTGGAGAAGGATATAAAACCAAGAGATATAGCGACATCTGAAGCATTCAAAAACGCAATAGCAGTGGATATGGCAATAGGCGCTTCAACAAACACAGTGCTTCATTTACCAGCGATAGCAAAAGAAGCGGGCATCTCCCTGCCTCTCGACCTTTTTGATGAAGTAAGCAGACAGGTGCCGAATATAAGCAAGATATCCCCTGCTTCAAAACAGCATGTCCAAGATCTTGATGCCGCTGGGGGTGTCTCCGCTTTAATGAAAGAACTTGCTACTAAAAACCTTATCAATACAGACGTTTTGACAGTAAGCGGCAAGAGGGTCAAACAAATTATTGACGAAGCTCGGGTTCTAAACAGGGATGTAATAAGAGATATAAATAATCCATATTCGCAAGAAGGGGGTATTGCAATATTGAAGGGGAACCTTGCTCCTGATGGTGCTGTAATTAAACAATCCGCTGTATCAGAGAAAATGATGCTGTTTTCAGGACCTGCTATGGTATTTGATTCAGAAGAGAGTGCGATGGAATCCATTATGAGCGGAGATATAAAAGAAGGTGTTGTTGTTATAAGATATGAGGGTCCCCGCGGAGGACCTGGAATGAGAGAAATGCTCTCCATTACATCCGTTATTTCAGGGAAGGGACTTGATGAAAAGATTGCATTACTTACTGATGGAAGATTCTCCGGGGGTACCAGAGGCCCTTGCATAGGACATGTGAGTCCGGAAGCGGCTTCAGGGGGTCCGATAGGTCTTGTTAAAAACGGAGATATTATTGAGATAAACATAAAAGAGAGACGGCTTGACTTGAAAGTGAGCAAAGAGGAGTTGGAGAACAGGAAGAAAGGATGGAAGGCGCAAGAAAAACAACTTACAGGAGTTCTTGCAAGATATGCTCGAAACGTAAAGTCAGCTAACACAGGCGCAGTTATTGACTAAGGAAAAAAAATGTTAGAAAAAGAATCTGCTGTAAAGGGAATTATAAGTAAAGGTGTTAAATATGTGGCAGGAAGAGAAAAAATAAAACCGGAACTTCTTGCAGAGAAAGTGGCGGAAGGGAAGGTTGTTATTCTCAAACATAGAAACAGATACCTTGGTATTGGGAACGGACTTAAGACAAAAGTGAATGCCAATATAGGAACCTCTCCTGATATAGTGGATATAAAGTCGGAGATAGAAAAACTTAAGGCGGCGTGTAAATACGGAGTGGACACTATAATGGACCTCAGCACTGGCGGGAATATCAACAAGATAAGAAAGATTATTGTTGAGCGCAGCCCCGTCCCCATAGGGACAGTTCCTGTTTATCAGTCGGCCATTGAAACAATTGATGAAAAGGGCGCTTTAATAAAGATGGATACTGACAAACTTTTTGAAGTTATTGAAAGACACGCTGAAGATAAGGTCTCTTTTGTAACCCTTCATTGCGGTGTTACTTTCAGAACACTGGAACGCCTAAAAAAGAGTCCGAGAAAAACTATGGTGGTAAGCAGAGGCGGCGCATTTTTGTTAAGTTGGATGATTGCAAATGAAAAAGAAAACCCTCTTTATGAACAATTTGATAGAGTCCTTGAAATTGCCAGAAAATATGATTTGATATTAAGTTTGGGGGATGGCATGAGACCCGGAGGTATTGTAGATGCGACGGATAACTCTCAGATAGATGAACTTTTAACTCTTGGAGAACTGACTAAGAGAGCATGGGAACAAGGGGTTCAGGTGATAATAGAAGGACCGGGGCATATCCCTTTAAATGAGATACCGGCAAATGTTGTTCTTCAGAAGAAGATATGTAAAGGCGCTCCTTTTTATGTTCTTGGACCGCTGGTTACAGATATTGCGCCTGGTTACGACCATATAACATCTGCTATTGGCGCAGCGGTAGCAGGATGGCACGGTGCGGACTACATATGTTATGTAACTTCAAGCGAGCATCTTGGTTTGCCTAATGTTGAAGAGGTGGTTGAGGGAACCATTGCGGCAAAAATTGCGGCTCATAGCGCTGATATAGCTAAAGGATTGAAGCATTCCGCTGAGTGGGACCATAAGATGTCTGTTGCCAGAACTCAGAGGAACTGGCAGGAAGAAAGAAAACTTGCCATAGATACCGTTAAATTTGATAAAATACATAGAAGATACAAGACATCAGAGAAAGATGTGTGCACTATGTGCGGCAAGTACTGCGCTATTAAAACCGTAGAAAAATATTTAGGGGTTAAGATTATCACTGGTTAATAAATGAGAAGAATAAGAGTGTATGGAGAAGAAGTATTGAGGAGAGATACATCCGAAGTAAAAAACATTGATGAAAAAATTGTAAAACTGATAAAAAGCATGAAAGATACGATGAGGAAAAGGCAAGGTCTCGGTCTTGCCGCCCCTCAATCAGGCGTCTCAAAAAGAATTTTTATTGCGCTTGGTAAAAACGATAAAATTATAACTTTTATAAATCCTGAGACACTCTCATCATCCGACAAGGATGATATAGATATGGAGGGATGCCTGAGTTTTCCTGAAATATTTTTTTCTATTCAACGGGCAAAAAAAATCGCCATAAAGGCGTATAACGAGAAGGGAAAAGAGTTCATAATAGAAGCAGATGGTCTTTTAGCAAGATGTTTTCAGCATGAGATGGACCATTTGAATGGAAAACTTATAATTGATTATGCAACCGATGAAGAAAAGAAATATTGGCAGGAGAGATTAACAAAACTGACTAAATCCTTCTGACTTGCATACAACAATAAAAAATTAAACAACACTTCCTTCTGCTTATAGGAGTAAAACTAATACTATGATACCTGATTTTCTTGTCTCCTTTGATACGGAAACACTACCCTGCGAGGAAGTGGATTTTCTTATTGCCGGCGGCGGTGTTGCTGGGTTGATAGCATCCCTTGAATTAAAAAACTTCAAAACGGCGGTTCTTTATAAAAACGGGCTATCAGAGACATGCACCTATAATGCTCAGGGAGGAATAGCGACAGCAATAGCGCCATGGGACTCTCCCGACCTGCACAAAGAAGATACATTAAAGACAGGTTGCGGACTGTCAAACCCTACATCTGTTGATATTCTTGTCAGGGAAGGAGTGGACAGGATAAAAGAACTTATCTCTCACGGGCTTATCTTTGACAAAGAAAACAATGAGTATCACTTCACAAAAGAAGGCGGACACTCATGCCGCAGGATTTTACATATAAACGGTGATGGGACGGGTAAAGCAATAGCGGAGTTCTTATATAAAAAAGTGCTTGTAGAAAAAAACATAAAGATTTTACATTCCCATTTTCTTGTGGATCTTATCTCCGATGAAGGTCAGATAAAAGCGGCTCTTGTATATGATGAGAAAAAGAAAAAACTTGTTCTTATTAAAGCGAAAGCATTTATTTTGGCGACCGGAGGAGCCGGCAACATATTTCAGGAGACAACAAACCCTACGTCCATCAGCGGAGATGGCATTGCGATAGCATACAGGTGTGGCGCAGAACTTATGGACCTTGAGTTTTATCAGTTTCACCCCACAACCTTCTATCAAGCGGGAGCCCCGCGTTTTCTGATTTCAGAGAGCGTTAGAGGGGAAGGGGGGATTCTGAGAAATGTAAAAGGCGAACGGTTTATGTCTGCCTATCATTCTATGGAAGAACTTGCGCCAAGAGACATAGTAACAAGGGCTATTATAGACCAGATGAAGTTAACCGCTTCAAATTGCGTATATCTTGACCTTAAAAAGATAAAGTGCGGCCTTGAAAAAAGATTTCCCGCTATCTACAGTTTTTGCATTAATTATGGCATTGACATAACCAAAGAATTCATTCCTGTAAGACCTTCTGCCCATTATTTAATGGGAGGGATAAAAACAGATTTATGGGGAACAACATCTATTGGAAACCTCTTTGCTTGCGGAGAAACTGCATGTATGGGAGTTCATGGAGCAAACCGCTTGGCAAGTAATTCCTTATTGGAGGGCATAGTTTTTGCCAAAAGGATAGGAATAAAAGCAAAAGAAAAGTTAGGGCTTAAACACT